>CAZZKU010000053.1:0-7364 GCA_964654635.1 uncultured Piscirickettsiaceae bacterium
CATAAAACTAGAGTTATGCCTTGGTTTACCGTTATAGTAACTAGCTTAAAACTTTACTAAGGGTGTTTATAAACATGAGTTTTTTAATAAAAAAACCACAACCAATTGATTTAACACAGTTTGACTTGCCAGCAGAGCAATTGGCAACCAAATATGGCTTGCCACAACAAGTTAAGTTTTGTAAAAAATGTACTATTTCTAACCAACGCCCTAATTCAGCGGTGGAATACAAACACACCAAAGACTCTAAAAAAACCACCATTAATTTTGATGAAGAAGGAGTGTGTGATGCTTGCCGAGTAGCGGAAAAAAAAGAGCATGAATTTGACTGGGGCATGCGTGAAGAAGAGCTAAAAGCACTTTGCGATAAACACCGCTCAACAGATGGCTCTTATGATTGTTTGCTACCTGGTTCTGGCGGTAAAGACAGCTTTTATGCCTCGCACATATTAAAAGAAAAATACGGAATGCACCCCTTTACCGTTACTTGGGCGCCACATATTTATACCGATTGGGGTTGGAGAAATTTCCAACGTTGGATTCATGCAGGATTTGACAACCAACTAATGACCCCTAATGGTCGAGTGCATCGCCTATTAACTCGCTTATCGGTTGAAAAATTATTTCATCCCTTTCAAGCCTTTATGATTGGACAAAAAGCACTTGCTCCCAAAATGGCAGCCATGATGAACATTCCATTGGTGTTTTTTGGTGAAAATGAAGCTGAATATGGCAACCCAATTGAAGACACTAACAAAGCCCAGCGAGATTGGCAATATTTTACAATGGAAGATGAGAGTAAAATAAATATAGGTGGCGTGTCGATTAAATCGTTAAAAGAAGATTATGGTTTAAGCAAAGCCGATTTAGAACCTTATATGCCAGCCGACCCGAAAAAACTGCAACAGGTTGGGGTAGAGGTACACTATTTAGGCTACTACTTAAAGTGGCACCCACAAAGTTGCTACTACTATTGTTGTGAGCATGGTGGTTTTGAAGCTTCACCAGAAAGACAGCCAGGAACCTATTCAAAATACAACTCAATAGATGACAAGATTGATGATTTTCATTACTATACCACCGGCATCAAATTTGGTATAGGGCGAGCAACCTATGATGCCGCCCAAGAAATTCGTTCGGGCGATATTGAACGAGAAGAAGGTGTAGCCCTAGTCAAACGATTTGACATGGAATTTCCTGAACGTTTTGCTGAAGAAATATTTGAATACTTAAGCATTCCTGAAAAAGAATTTCCAGTAGCGTCAAAAATGTTTGAACAACCAACGATGGACCGAGAATATTTTGACCTATTAACTGACCAATTCCGTTCACCACATCTATGGAAAAAAGAAGGCAAAGAATGGCAACAAAGACATACGGTTTGGAAAGATGAAACATAAATGATTCGTCTAATTCCACGCCTTGATATTAAAGGCAAAAACCTAATCAAAGGCATAAAACTAGAAGGTTTACGTAAGCTAGGTTCACCAAGTAAATTTGCTTTACGCTATTACCAACAAGGAGCAGATGAACTGCTTTACATGGATGCCGTAGCCTCTTTGTACGGGCGAAATAGCTTAACTGAACTGCTTAAAGAAACCGTTAAATCGGTGTTTATTCCGATTACCGTCGGTGGCGGGATTCGTTCGGTTGAAGATGCGCGCCAACTCTTGCGTTCAGGTGCGGACAAGGTAGCTATTAATACTGCCGCCATTCAACGCCCCGATTTAATTACCGAAATGGCATTGGCGTTTGGTTCACAGTGTGTGGTTTTATCCGTAGAAGCCATTAAACAAGCCGATGGTTCATGGCTAGCCTTTACCAACAATGGTCGAGAGCATACGGGTAAAAACATTATTGATTGGGTGCAAGAAGCGGTAAAACGAGGAGCTGGCGAGATTTTACTAACCTCTGTTGACCAAGAAGGTGGTAGAAAAGGTTATGACCTAGCTTTAATTAAAGCGGTTGCAGAGGTTGTGAGTGTACCCATTATTGCATCAGGCGGAATGGGTAAATCACAGGACGGAATAGAAGCAGTAGGTGCAGGAGCCAGTGCAGTTGCTATGGCAGATATTTTGCATTACGAGCGAGAAACCTTGCAAACGATACGCCACAGCTTTAAAGAAAAAAAGATAGATGTCCGACAAGAAGAAACTATTTTATGAGTCTATTACAAAATATAACCTTAATTGACTATGGTGCAGGGAATTTATTAAATGTACAAAGAGCTTTTGAACACTGCGGAGCTAAAGTTAATATAGCCACAACCGCCAAACAAATCGCGCAAGCAGATAGGCTGGTTTTTCCTGGAGTAGGGGCTTTTCCAGAAGCCATGATGCAACTAAGCCAACAAGGGCTATTAGATGCTATACGAGAAAATGCCACTAATAAACCATTTTTAGGTATTTGTTTAGGCATGCAAATGATGCTTGAAGAAAGTGACGAATTTAGCGACACTTTAGGAATAACCGCTGGTTTAGGATTAATAAAAGGGCGGGTAGAAAAACTGCCTAAACAAAGCACTAGCGAAGAAAATTTAATTGTACCTAATATGGGCTGGTGGCAAATAAACCCCTCAAACCAACAAGGCTGGCAAGGCAGTTTACTGGCAGGGGTTAGTACAATAAACGCTTTTTATTTTGTCCATTCATATTATGCAAACCTTACCAACAAACAAGATAAATTAGCCGAAATTGACTTTGGCGGACATAAAATAACCGCCGTTATTCAACAAAATAATTTAATCGGTTGCCAGTTTCACCCAGAGAAATCTGGAGAAGCGGGCTTAAAGTTAATTAAAAGTTTTTTGAAAATTTAACTACTGTTAAGTGTCTCCTTAAAGGATAATAATATGAGTTACTGGCAAGCAATTAAAGAATCAAATCGTCCTTTATTTTTACCCGATATAGGTACATATTTTAACCAAGATATTGAATGTGCTAAAAAATTAATAGACGATTTAGCTCAAGCAGGCATAAGCACGATTAAGGGCGAAATTTTACAAACAGCGGATATTTGTTTAGATGCAAACCAATGCGGTAATGAAAAATATTTTGGGCAGAAAAGTAACCGCTTTGTAGAAGAAAATTACCGCTCTTTAATTGAAAGAAAAGTGGTTTCTCTCTCTGCCTACAAAATAATATTTGATTATGCAAAAAAGAAAAACTTAGCAATAATTGTCTCGGTGTACGATATTGAAGGGGCTAATTTTGCTTGTTATATTGGTTGTAAAGCGATCAAAATAGCATCTTCAAACATTACCCACCAAGCCTTAATTGAACATGTTGCCAGTTTAAAAAAACCGATGATTTTTGACACAGGGCACTCCACTATTGAAGAAGCAGCTCGGGCAGTTAATTGGGCAAAAGATAAAAACCCCGAACTAGATGCGTTAATTGAACACAGCCCAAAAGGCCCGCCTAACCCAGTTTCACAGCAAAATCTTAATTTTATGAAAACCCTGGCAACAGCCGTTGCTTGCCCTTTTGGCTTGTCGGACCATCATTCTGGTGAAGAAATGTTGTATGCGGCAACTGCCATGGGAGCGTTGTTGTTAGAAAAAGGGGTTTGTCCTGATAATATGGGCGATGAACAAGACGGCGGGCATGCCATGCCTGTTAGCCAAGTAGCAGAAGTCTTGCTTAAAATAAACAATATTGCCGATGCAATGGGCGACGGGCAAAGGCATTTACCGAGAAATCGCGAAAAATATATCTCCCGAATGGGGTTGGTTGCTAAAACCGATTTAAAGCAAAACAGCAAGCTAACTTTAGAAACCGTTAATTTTGCTTTTCCTGCTTTGGGAATTAAAGCCGAATATTGGTCGGAAGTAGAAGGGCGGGTTTTAAAACAAGCCATTAAAACAGGGCAAGTTATTACTTGGTCTGACCTTGCATAATAAAAATAAGCAAGCCAACCCTGCTCTCTGGCTACCAGATACACCTGCTTATGCCAGTTTTGTGCCGAGTAAACCAAGTTGGCAAACAATTTGGTGTTACCCCGAAACATTGCCTAAAAATCAAGTTTGGGTTACCTTAATCGAGCAATACCCTGACATTGTTAGGGTCGAAAAAATGCTAAGTCAACATCAAGAACCTTATGGTTTTTTCCGTTTTAGCGGTAAAAATACAGATTGGTTTGTAAAGCTGGTAAATTTAGCACAAGCAAAACGACAGCACCAAGCAAACGATATTGCCAGCTACTTAGCTGCCGAATCCAGCCTGCAAACCAGCTTATTAATTACAGATGCATCTATTCAGTTAGCCAAAAACTGCCATGCTTTAGTGACTGAATTTAAAACAGGAACTCTGGTGACTATTTCCTCCATTCCATTAGTGGCTAAATCGATTGCCAACTTACACCAAGCCCTAGCCACTATACCGCAAAAAACTAACATTAAACAAGCCGCTTTTGCACGAGAAAGCATGTTGTTAGCTACTTGGAAGAATATAGATAACTGTAAAGTCCCAGCGAATGTTTTGACAATGTTACAAGCACATTCTCCCAAAAACTTTACTTGTTTAACCCACAACGCACAAGTTATTCATGGTGATTTAAACCTAGGAAATATGTTGTTGTTAAGCAATAACAAACTTTTGTTTTTAGACTTTGAAGACACTCAAACGGCTTGGTTTTCTCCCCTGGTTGAGTTGGCATTTGTATTAGAAAGATTGTTATTATTGCCTTTAACAGAAGGTAAAATAAGCAAACAAACCTTTATTGAGCAGGGAAGATTATTGTTGCAAAGCTATAGTAAAGAACAAGAATTAACTATAATAGATGCCAGTCAACTGGTAAATATTTTACAAAGTTTAGCCATTCGATCTTTGTTGCTATTAACAAAGTTATCGGCTCAAAAAAATAGTAAAGTAACCGAATTAGAATGGCAAAAATTTGTGTTTTTATATAATCTAGCCAAAGATTACAGCCCTGAATTAATTGCAATAGTGGATATAAATTGAAGTTATTAATTACAGTAAGAGATCCTGCAACCGCAATATCGTTTAAAAAACTATTACCTGCTTTAATTGCTCATTCCGAATTTAACTGTCGTGTCTTATGCCAAGCCCCAGCAACAGAAATACTCGCCGAATTTAAGCAACAATTAGACTGGTTTGCAGTTGATGAAGCAACATTAAAACAACATTTTATCGACTTTAAACCAGACATAATTTTAACGGGTATTTCAGGGCCTGATACTGGTATAGATGAAGCGGCATTGTTACAGGCTAAAAAGCTAGGTATTCACTCCTTTGCTCTACAAAGCTTCTGGGGCGACATAAACCAAGCTAGTCAGGCTGTTCCTGATACTGCTTTTGTGCTAGATGATGAAGCTAAAAAAATAACCTCAAGCCGTTACCCTCAAATTCGTTCTATTGCTATTGGTTCAATTAAACATATTGACTATCACCAGTTTGATGCTTTAAAACAACGTCAAATAGTGAGACCACCCCTGGTGATTTTAGCCTCTGGAGACATTTCTGAAGACCTTATTTTAGGGTTTTATGGACAACCTATTTTAAATGTTCCTGGTTATTTTAAAACCATAGAAGGTTTAGTGCGTCAGTTAAAAAAATGGCAACGACCTTTTCAATTAATTTACCGACCTCACCCAAAAGAATCAGCAGAATCACAAACTAAAACTATACTTTTATTTAAGCAAGCTTTTGGCAATAAAGCCACCTTAGATAGTCAGCAAGATATTAAAAACAGTTTAGTTGCTTGTGATTTAGTTTTAAGTGCTTTCTCTACCTGCGGATTTGACAATCTTTATTTAAACGAAATGGCAAAAAAACCCTTTAATACCAGTGTCTATCTATGGTTTGAACCAGAGCTAATTAAGTGGTGGCAAGATTATAGTCAACTAAAAGAAATGCCCTTAATTAGTGAAGATTTATTGCTAGCAGTCAATACAGAAAATAGCCTACTGCCGATATTGGAACAAGGCTTGCTAGAGTCTGTAAAACAACGCTTATGGCAAAATGCCAAACAAAAGTTACCTGAACCCAGTCATGCGATAGAAATTATGATTAAAACGATGCTCCAACATGGAAAAATTAAGTGAATAAAAAAAACCGCCCAAATATTTTAGCACTAGTGCCTGCAAGAGGCGGTTCAAAAGGGTTAATTGGTAAGAACTTATACCCCGTTTTAGACAAACCTCTATTGCAATACACTTTAGATGAAGCACAAAAAAGCAAGCATATTAGTCAACTAATGATGAGCAGTGAAGACCAAGCTATTAATGAGTTTGCCGAATCCTGTGGGGTAAATGTGGATTATGTTCGCCCAGCAAGCTTAGCAGAAGACCACACCACAACCGCCGTAGCAGTGCTAGATGTACTAGATTGGTTAGAGCAAAAAAACCAACTCCCAGATGTAATTGTATTGTTACAACCCACCTCTCCTTTAAGGACTGTTAAAGATATTGATGGCGCCATTGAACAGTTTTTAAATAGCGACAAACCCTCGTTATTAAGCGTACAACCAATGAAAGAACACCCTTATAAATGTGTACAACAGTCTGAACAAGGCTGGAATTATTTAGCACAACCTTCGCAATATATGTCTCGCCGTCAAGATTATAATAATGACTATTATGTTATTAACGGTGCAATTTATATTGTTACCCCCGAATTTTTACGAAAAAACAAAGAATTTACTACCGAAGGCGGTTCTGAATTGTTTGTTATGGATACTATTTCAGGGGTAGATATTGATGATTTAGCCGATGTATTCCAAGTAGAATCCTTATTAAAAATGCGTCAATTACAATTAAAGTAGATTAATTATGAATTTATTTGACTGGAAAACCATCGCCATTTCAGAACAGGCAACTATTCGAGATGCCTTAACTGTGTTAGATAAACAAGCGATGCAAATTGTGTTGGTGGTTTCAAGCGAGCAAAAATTAATAGCCACGGTGACAGACGGCGATATTCGTAGAGGACTATTAAAATCAGAATCTTTAAACAGCTTGGTTTTAACCGTAGCGAATAAAAAACCTACCATAGGTTTTAAAAATGAAACCGAAATGGTTTGGCAACAACATATCAAGCGTAAGTCATTACGCCATTTACCCATTGTGGATAATCAACAAAAATTAATTGGGCTATATTACCGCCGAACCGAACAAACCTTACAGCGTAAAAATCCAGTAGTATTAATGCTAGGCGGCTTGGGAACACGTTTACGCCCCTTAACAGAAACCCTACCAAAACCCATGTTACCCGTAGGTAACAAGCCTATTTTAGAAACCATTGTAAAGCACATTTCAGAACAAGGCTTCACCGAGTTTTATTTTTGCATAAACTACCTAGGAGAAAAAATTCGCGAATACTTTGGTGATGGCAAAAAATGGGGGA
>CAZZKU010000054.1:0-7363 GCA_964654635.1 uncultured Piscirickettsiaceae bacterium
CAAGATTGAGTTTAAAAGTTATGAAAGTCGGTTTATTTGAGGTTTTATGGAAATTTTAGCGAAAAAAAATGAAGCGGGGTCTTTCCATTTAGCAATGGGATATGTGTCCTTTGATATGTCAGAGTCGGCGATACAAGCTTTACAAAAGGTGATTTCTGAACGATTAGGGCAGTCGTCAGAAAAAGATAAATTAATTACTGAAAAAAAAATACAAGCTTATAGACAGGTTGCAAATAAGTTAGTGCAAGCAGATAATCGAATTGTGCAAAAGTTTGCAGTGCTTCTTTCTGCTGAACAGCTTATTACTTTAGCACGCTTGGCACAAGATGAAAGTTTGTACAACAAAATAATGATGAACTTGTCTAAACAAAATAAAGCACAATTTGAAGATGATTATCGAGCAATGAAAGGTATTACCGAAAAACAAGCCTTAATTAATATGGAACAAATTATCCCTATCATTAAGCAGGTTGCTAAAGAGGTTAAGAGTTTAGGGTAGATGTTTATTTATTTCTTGTTCGGTGAATAATTAACCCCACTGTTTTAGTTTCTTTGATAGCCATGGGTTTGCTTAATTTTAATTTAATCTCATTAATCCCTTTGTGCTTGTCGAGTAGTTGCTGGCAAATAGCTTCAGCCAAAGACTCTACCAATTCATAACGGCTATTTTTTACCAGTTCAATGACTTCTTCGCTGATGGTTGCATAGCAAATAGTGTCTGAAATATCATCTGATAAAACAGCTTTTTGAAGGTCTGTTTTCATTTCAATATCAAAAACTAAAGGTTGGGTTGATGCTCTTTCCCAGTCATAAATACCTATAATAGCTTCGGTTTCTAGTGCTTCAATAAAAATAATATCTTGTTTCATGTTTTTACTTTAATTTATAAATTAACTAAAATTATCGCACAAAGCGACTAGAATGTTTGTTCATATAAAATTTTTAAGGTGTTTAACCAATGCTAGAACTCGAAAATATAGTGCTTGTCGAATGGGTCGCTATTTTAATGTCTTATTTTGTAGGCTCTATTTCCTCCGCGATTATTGTCTGTAAAATAATGGGCTTTGATGACCCTAGAAAAGAAGGTTCGGGCAACCCTGGTGCAACCAATGTTAAACGCTTATACGGTACTAAACCTGCCGCTATTACCTTAGTGGGAGATATGTTAAAAGGTTTATTACCCGTATTAATAGCAAGTTATTTAGGTTGGTCGAGTCTAGTGGTGTTTTTAGTTGGTTTTGCCGCTTTTATAGGACATTTGTTTCCAGTATTTTTTGGTTTTAAAGGTGGGAAGGGGGTGGCAACCATGTTGGGGGTGATGTTTGGTTTGTCTTTGCCTATTGGCTTGGCTGTTGCAGGTACTTGGCTATTTGTAGCAAAAGTATTGAAGATTTCTTCTGTTTCTGCCCTGGTCGCAACCGCTCTTGCACCGGTTTATATTTATTTTTTGTCAGATAATATCAATTGGGTTTGGTTGACAGTTTTAATGACGTTGATGCTGTTTATTCGCCATAAATCTAATATTAAAAAATTGTTTGCAGGGACGGAGGGTTAAGATTTTCAACTTTCCACCTTGGTTGGCAAGCAAAGCTAAGGCTGGAAGTTTCTCCTGCTTCAAGCCGTTTAGATGCAGCATAAGCAATCATCGCCCCATTGTCAGTACAAAACTCCAAGCGAGGGTAAAAAGTAGAACCTTGTCTTTTTTGCATCAGTTTATCTAGTTTTGCTCTAATTTCACGATTAGCGCTCACTCCACCAGAAATAACTAGGCAGTTTAAGTTTTCTTGCTCTAAAGCTCGTTTGCACTTTATAGCTAAGGTTTCGGCAACTGCCACTTCAAATGCACGGCAAATATCAGCTTGGGTTTGTGCCGAGTTATCATTGTTGTTAACCGCATCATGCCAAGTGTTTAGTGAATAGGTTTTTAAGCCACTAAAGCTCATATCTAAGCCAGGTTTGTTGACCATGGGACGAGGGAAAACAAAACGCTTATCAACCCCTTTTAAAGCCAATTTTGAAACTTCGGGCCCTCCAGGGTAGCCCAAGCCTAACATTTTAGCGATTTTATCAAAGGCTTCACCTGCCGCATCATCTAGGGTTTCTCCTAGTAATTTATAGCGACCAATTCCATCCACTCTAATTAACATAGTATGCCCGCCAGAAACCAGTAAACATATAAAAGGAAAGCTCGGTTGTTTTTCCTCTAGCATGGGGGCGAGTAAATGCCCCTCCATGTGATTAATCGCAATCGCAGGTATATCCCAAGCAAAAGCAAGGCTACGAGCTACCGACGCACCTGATAATAAAGCCCCCATTAAGCCAGGGCCTGCCGTATAGCCTATTCCGGTAATCTCTTTACTAGCAATCTTTGCTTGTTTGATAGTTTCTTCAATTAAAGGGATTAGCCGTTTAATATGGTCACGAGATGCTAGTTCAGGCACTACCCCACCGTATTCAGAATGTAATTTTATTTGTGAATAAAGTGTATGTGCTAATAAGCCTTTTTCTGAATGATAAAGAGCGATGCCCGTTTCATCGCAAGAGCTTTCAATGCCAAGGGTAATGGAAGCCTTGGTTGGTTGGTTTGGTATTTGTTCGGGCATTATTTGAAAACTCTAAAGTAAGAATGAAACAGATTTTAGCAGGTAAGTTAAAAAACAGGCAATATTTATTTGCAATAAGTTGTCTCTAAACTTATAATCCCTGTTCCTGAATTTTTAGCTAGTATAGGTCTGGTTAGAGGTTCTGAAATAAATAACCAATTTAAAGAGAATATTTATGCCAAGCGTAAAAGTTAGAGATACAGAACCATTTGATGTTGCACTACGTCGTTTTAAACGAGCTTGTGAAAAAGCAGGTGTATTAACAGAAACTCGCAAACGTGAGTATTATGAAAAGCCTACCTGGGCTAGAAAACGTATGAAAGCAGCGGCTGTTAAGCGTTTAGCTAAACGCCTTTCTCGTGAAAGTCGTCGCACAGTACGTTTGTACTAGAAGGTTGTAAGCTTTACTATGTCGAGTGAAATTAAAGCCACGCTAACTTCAGAAATGAAGGTAGCGATGAAAGCCAAGCAAAAAGAACGTCTGGTTGTTATTCGTGCCATGCTTGCTGGAATAAAGCAAATTGAAGTTGATAGTCGTGAAGCGGTTGAAGACGATGCTATTGTTCTTGTTATGCTAGATAAAATGATGAAGCAGCGTCGTGATTCGTTCCAGCAATTTACGGATGCGGGTAGACCAGAGCTAGCAGAGCAAGAAGCTTTTGAAATGAGCGTTATTCAAGAGTTTTTGCCACAACCTTTATCGGCAGAAGAAATAGCCGAAATGGTCGAAAGTGCCATAGCCGATTCTGGAGCATCATCGATGCAAGATATGGGCAAAGTGATGGGGTTGTTAAAACCACAAATGCAAGGAAAGGCAGATATGGCTGAAGTAAGTAAGATTATCAAGGCAAAAATAGCCTAGCGTTTAAAGTAGTTACAGTTTTAGTTTCAATCATAAAAAACCCAGTAGTTTCTTACTGGGTTTTTTGTGTTTTAAAGGGGTGTATTATTCTGTGGGTAAGCTGTGAATAAGCCAGTAGGGTTTGGAGCAAAAAAAGGAAGCATTCCGCGTTCTTTTATCGATGATTTATTGGCAAGAGCAGATATTGTTCAGCTAATCAACCAGCGTGTACCTTTAAAAAAAGCTGGCGTTGGTTATAAAGCTTGTTGCCCTTTTCACGATGAAAAAACTCCTTCTTTTAATGTTAGCCCACAAAAACAGTTTTATCATTGCTTTGGTTGTGGGGCAAGTGGTGATGCCTTAAAATTTCTAACAGAATACGATGGTCTATCGTTTGTTGATGCGATAGAGCAGTTAGCTTCTATGCACGGTATGGAAGTTCCGCGTGAGGAAATGTCCCCACAGGCGCAGCAAAAACAGCAAAAACAACAAGATTTATATGATGTAACCTTGATGGTTGCAAAATACTATCGCCAACAATTAAAAAATCATAGCAATGCCAAGCAAGTGCAAGACTACTTGAAAAGTCGTGGTTTATCTTCAGATATCGCCCAGCAATATCTTATTGGTTATGCACCTAAAGAACAATCACTTGAAAAATCTTTACAAGCCAGTCCCACTTTAAAAAAACAGTTGCTTGAAGCAGGTATATTGGGTCAAAATGATGGCGGAGCGGTTTATAGTCGTTTTAGAGACAGGGTAATGTTTCCTATTCGAGATACTCGTGGCAGGGTGATTGCTTTTGGTGGCAGAGTAATGTCTGCCGAACAGCAACCCAAATATTTAAACTCTCCTGAAACCACAATATTCCATAAAAGTTATACCTTGTATGGTTTGTTCGAAATGCGTCAATCCCGTGATCGAAGTAATCATATTATCGTGGTTGAAGGTTATATGGATGTAGTCACCTTAGCTCAATTTGGTATTCGTAATTCAGTAGCAACGTTAGGAACAGCAATAACGGCTGAACATTTAGATATTCTATTTCGACAAACGTCCGAAATTGTATTTTGTTTTGATGGAGATAAGGCTGGAAAAAAGCCGCTTGGAAAGCGTTAGAGCTGGTTTTACCTGTGTTGGCAGATACCAGGGTAGTCAAGTTTTTGTTTTTAGCTGATGGTGAAGATCCAGATTCTACAGTTAGAGCGGAGGGAGTTGAAGGTTTTAAGCGCAGGGTCGCTAGCGCGATGAGTTTGTCGCAATTTTTGTTTGCAGGCTTACAGTCTAAAACCGCTTCGCCCGTTGCTAGTATTGAAGGTCAACAACAGTTGATCGCATTATCCAAGCCCTATATTCTTTCCGCCCAAGGTGCTATGCCAGACTTGTTAACAAAAGTGTTGGCCGATATTGTAGAGCTTCCTGTCTGGAGGCTCGGTCAAGTTATGAATATTAGAGTAGCCTCAACCAAAAGGATTCAGCATAAAAAACAGTTTGAAGTAACCAATTTGAAAGCGAAGAGTATTATTTTAAAACTGGCAGCTATCATATTCAAAAGACCAAGCTGGTCAATGGTGTTTGAAGAGTCTGTTTTGCTAGACTTAGAACAATCCGCCAATGCCGAGTTTAGGTTTTTTGCTCAAATGATGCGTGTACTCCAAGAAAATGGCTATTTAATTGACTCTTTAATTTCCTGGCTAAATACTCCATCAAGGGAGAAGGTTTTGTTGCAAATAAATAACATTCCTTTGCAAGATAGTGATGACATTCTGCAAAACCAATTCACCGAAATTATCCAACAGATAATGAATGATTTAGTTGAGAAAAAAGCCAGTAAAAAAGCCGCTCAAGGTGATAAAAGTTTACAAGAATGGTTTGAAATACAGAAAAAAAACAAGAGCTAAGCAAGAATTAAAATAGAATAAGGGCTTGAAAAATATGTTTTATACCCACAGCATAGAGTAAATTTAAATTAATTTTTAACAACAAAAACACATTACGACATTGTTTAATCGCCTGCTAAATTCAGTTAATACATAAAATTGTATCTAACAAAGAATAAAAATATTAGGGGGGTTGCTACTTGTGAGTTTTTGTAAAATTGTAGCAACTAATAAGTATTGAAGGAAAAACATGACTAAAGTCGAAAGAAAGCAACAGTTAATAGATTTAATTGAAAGAGCAAAAGAAGTAGGTTATTTAACCTTCTTAATGATAAATGACGTTCTTCCTGATGATATAGATGAAGATCAACTCGGGCAGGTTGTTACTATATTGACCGATTTCGGTATCAGGTTATCAGATACGCCACTTGAGCAAGATGAACTAATCGCAGGCAATTTACCTATCTTTGATGAAGCAGCTGCCGAAGCAGCTATTGCTGCGTTAGGTGATGTCGATGGAGAGTTGGGTCGCACAACTGACCCTGTGCGTATGTATATGCGCGAAATGGGTTCAGTTGAATTATTGACTCGTGTAGAAGAAGTTAGTATTGCAAAAAGAATTGAATATGGTTTACGAGCGATATTAGGGTCAGTAAATCGTTATCCGAATGTTTCGGTTAGTTTCTTAAATGGCTTTGCTAGCATTGAACTTGGCGAAGGCAAAGTAGCCGATTTGATTCAAGGATTTTACCGTCCGTTTGATTTGATTGATATTCCTATCGAAGAGTTATCTCCAGATAGCGATAACCAAGAGCCAAGAGAGGATGGAATTAATCCAGAAAAATTAGCGAAATTCTTAAAGAGTTTAACCAAGTTAAATGATGCTGCATTAAAAGCAGAGCAAAAATATGGCTATGCAGATGAAAAAGCCGTCAAAAAACGTCAAGAAGTGGTTGCCTTATTAGCAACGGTTAAGCTCTCACCTGTGTTTGTTAATAAAATGATAAAAATAGTTAAAGATAGGATTGCATCAATTAGAGAGCAGGAACGTAATATTGTTAATCTAGTTATGCGTCAAGTCGGAGTGCCTCGTTCAGATTTTCTAAAAGAGTTCGTGGGTTCTGAAACAGACTATGCAATGATAGATAAACTCATTGCTAAATACCCTAAAAAAGCTGCCGACTTAGAGTTGGTTAGAGCCGATGTAAGGCGGGCACAAAAACGTTTGGCAATGTTAGAAAAATCAGAAAAAATGCCAATTAGTTGCTATAAAGAAATCTATAAAGATTTAAGCAAGGCCGAAAGCGAATCTAAAATAGCCAAGCGTCAAATGATAGAAGCCAACTTACGTTTGGTTATATCCATAGCCAAAAAATACACCAATCGTGGTTTACAGTTCCTAGACCTTATTCAAGAAGGCAATATAGGTTTAATGAAAGCCGTGGAGAAATTTGAATACCGCCGTGGTTACAAATTTTCAACCTACGCTACCTGGTGGATTCGCCAAGCAATAACTCGCTCTATTGCCGACCAAGCAAGGACAATTCGCATACCAGTGCATATGATTGAAACGATTAACAAGCTAAATCGTATCCAGCGTCAATTGCTACAAAAAATGGGGCGCGAGCCGACACCAGAAGAATTGGCAGAAGAAATGGAAATGCCAGAAGACAAAGTTCGCAAAGTAATGAAAATTGCCAAAGAACCAATTTCAATGGAAACCCCAGTAGGAGATGACGAAGATTCATCTCTAGGTGACTTTATTGAAGACAGTAATATCTTATCGCCACAAGACGCCGCCGACTTTGAAGGCATGGGTGAAACCGTGAAAGATATGCTAGACACTCTAACACCAAGAGAATCTAAAGTTTTAAGAATGCGCTTTGGCTTAGGTATGAATACAGATCATACCTTAGAAGAAGTGGGTAAACAGTTTGATGTAACGCGTGAACGTATACGTCAAATTGAAGCCAAAGCCTTGCGTAAGCTAAGGCATCCAAGTAGAGCAGAGCGTCTAAAAAGCTTTTTGGATAATTAAG
>CAZZKU010000055.1:0-7247 GCA_964654635.1 uncultured Piscirickettsiaceae bacterium
AATTTCCATAAAACCTCAAATAAACCGACTTTCATAACTTTTAAACTCAATCTTGCCCAAAGCCTCTAATTCATACATCTTTTCAACGATTTTTTTAATAGATTCAATCGCTTCTTCATCACTTGGAATAGAGATTGAGCGAGCATCTGACTCTAGCTGTTGTGACATAATCCCACCTACGTTTTCTAAAATTTGTTCAGTCAACTTAGTGTTATTAACTGCCACCATCATTTTTAACAAATCTTCATTATCAATGCTTCTTAAGATTAGCTGAAGATTGGTACTATCTAAATCTAACAACTTACTGGCTAATTTTTCATGCCCTGCAATAACTGAAGTAGATTGACCTAAATCCATCTCTAGCAAGTCCCCCAACACTATTTGCAATAACTCTAAAGAATAGCGATCTACACGAACAAAAGCACTGTCTATATGTAACTGCCATTCATTTTCATGTAATTTTTTAATGCCTAACTTCATACCTGAACCAATAAGTTATCTTTATATAAAAATATTAAAGCAAATTTACTGCCAATATACCATTAATTCATATTAAAATAGCCCCATGAAAAGTGCTAGCAAACTACCAACACCATCAGAAGAGGCTATAAAACATAGCCATAAGCTGTTAACTTCGATTAAAAATTATGCCAATAGCAACGGACAATTAACTTTTGCACAATTCATGCACAAAGCACTTTATACACCTCAACTAGGCTATTATTCAAACAGTTTAGTCAAAATTGGCGCTAAAGGTGATTTTATTACTGCCCCTGAAATTTCACCCTTATTTTCTCGTTGCTTGGCTAGGCAAGCAAGCCAAATACTAGCAGAAATTTCCGTTCCAAATATTATTGAATTTGGTGCAGGTCGTGGCACAATGGCAAAAGATATTTTATTAGAATTACACAGGCTAAACCAACCCGTTGAAGCCTATTACATAATAGAACTTAGTGCCGATTTAAAAATCGTTCAACAACAAACATTACAACAACTTCCCGCTGAAATTTTCAACAAAATACACTGGTTAGATTCCCTACCAAGCACGCCGTTAAGTGCCGTGGTACTAGCGAATGAAGTGCTAGATGCTATGCCTGTAGAACGGGTAAAATTTGAACCTGAAAAACATTTACAAGCTTGGGTAAAGTTTAATGAAAAAACAAATCAAGCGGAATGGGATTACCAAACCATAACAGACCCATTGTTGCAAAAACAATGCGATATTATTTCAGAGTATGCAGGCAAACCAAGCTCAGAAGGCTACCAAACAGAAATTAATTTAAACATTCAACCTTGGTTAAATTCCATTGCCGATTTTATTTCTGAAGGCGTGGTATTGCTTATTGATTATGGCTACCAACGAAAAGAGTATTATCAACCAGCTAGAGTAATGGGAACTTTACGCTGTCACTATCAACACCTAGCACACGATAATCCATTTTTTTACCCAGGATTACAAGATATAACGGCACACGTTGATTTTACAGCGGTTGCAGAATCTGCTTTAAAAGCAGGCTTTAACGTAGAAGGTTTTACCACACAGGCTCATTTTTTAATGGGTAGTGGTTTATTAGAAATGTCTAGCCAACCAACTGATGATGTAACCAAAAGTCTATTAATTGCCCAACAAATTAAAACCCTAACTCTTCCTGATGAAATGGGCGAAACGTTTAAAGTCATGGCATTAACTAAACACTTTGAACAAGCTTTAATCGGCTTTCAACTCCGTAACTTAAAACACTTATTATAGGAACAAACATGCAAGAATCACTAGACTGGGTACAAATAACCGTCCTTGCCATCATCCAAGGTTTTACCGAATTTTTACCCATATCAAGCTCTGGGCATTTAATTTTAGTGCCTCAATTGATGGACTGGCAAGACCAAGGACTGGCTTTTGATGTCGCGGTTCATATAGGCACATTACTGGCGGTAATTGTTTATTTTAGAAACGATGTTTGGCTAATGGGGCGAGATTGGTCGGTTTCTTTAGTAACACGCCAACCCACCTCAAACAGCCGTTTAGCCTGGTGGGTTATTATTGCAACTCTACCCGCAGTCGCTTTTGGCTTGTTTTTAAACGATGGGTTAGAAGAGGCACTCAGAAACCCGATTATTATTGCCTCCACCACAATAGTGTTTGGTGCTTTGCTATGGTGGTCAGATATTAAAGGTAAAAAAGTTAAAGATGAATATGAGCTTAGCTTTAAAGACATATTAATTATCGGCTTTGCCCAAGCAATTGCGTTAATACCAGGCACATCCCGTTCGGGAATTACCATTACAGCGGCATTATTAACTGGGCTAACTCGTGAAGCGGCGGCACGTTTTTCATTCTTATTGTCTACTCCAATTATCTTAGGAGCTGGGCTGTTAAAACTAAAAGATTTAATCGCCCTAGACACTGCCGTTGACTGGGCTTCCTTACTAGGTGGAGCAGTTATTTCAGCAATTAGTGCCTATATTGTAATTGCTCTGTTCTTAAAGTGGATACAAAAAATAGGCATGGCTCCCTTTGCTTGGTATCGTTTTGCATTAGGGTTAATATTGTTGTATATATTCATATAAAAAGTGTAATATAGAGTTTTAACAAGGTTTAATATTGCAGGCATGACTTCAACTAAATTAACTAGCGTGGGCAAATGGGCAAACTTTACAATGCTAATCCTACCTCCTGTCAAGACATTTATTGCTTTAGTTGCATTAACCTTAATTTTTACAGTCAGCTCTCAAGCTGCACCCGCGGTAGAAAAGCCAACCGCAACCTTAGCTGTACTCGACTTTAAAGGCAAACAACAAACTAAAGAACGCTGGAATCCTTTAATAGAATACCTAAACCAAGCTATTCCTAGCCACCAGTTTAAATTAGTGGCTGCAAGATATTCTGAGTTAAATGAAAAAGTAAAAAACAATCAAGTTAATTTTGTTCTAACCCAACCTTCTCACTATAAATACCTAGCCTTCCACAACCAATTAACCGCTCCCTTAGCAACCATGATCAACACCTATTCTCACTTAGAACATGGTTCACGAGGGTATAGCCAGTTTAGTGGGGTTATTTTTACCAACAAAAACAGAACAGACATTAATCAGCTAGCCGATATAAAAAAACACACCATCGCCACTATAAGCAAAAACTCTCTTGGTGGCTTTCAAATGCAAGTACATGAAATGATTTTAAATAAAATCATCACAAATAGTGCTAGCCTTAACCTACTAGAAACAGGTACCAAACAAAGCCTGGTTATTAAAGCGGTTCTTGCCAACCAAGCCGATGTAGGTTTTGTTAGAAGTGGCATACTAGAAACTGCCTATAGCAATGGGCTATTAAAGCCTTCACAAATAAAAATAATTAACCCGCTGAATCACCCAGGTTTCTCTTTAGCATCTAGCACCCAACTGTACCCAGAATGGCCTATCGTGGCTCTAAATAACACTAACAAAGAATTAATACAAGACCTAATAATAGCCTTGTTTGAAATTGAAGAAAACAAGGCCTTAACTGAACAGTTAAAAATATCTGGTTTCACCATTGCTGAGGACTATAGCAAGATTAGTACCCTGCTCAATACTTTACGCCTGCCACCTTACAATCAACAAACTCCTCTTCTTGTTGATATTTGGCAACATTGGCAGAACGCTATAATTAGCCTTATATTATTAATATTCGGTTTCATTTTGTTTTTTACAATCCGTTTATTCTATAAAAACCGTGAACTTAAAAAGTCAAAACAACAATTAGAAACCAGCACCAAACGGTTAAACACTCTTTATTTAGCTATTGAACAAATTCCTGTCAGGATAATAATAACTGACACCAAAGGGATTATCCAATACGTAAATAAAGCCACGATAGAACAATCTGGCTATAGCTCTGAAGAAATACTTTTTAAAAACCCAAGCCTGTTTTCAGCAGGTGAAACCAGCATTGAAACCTATAAAAACTTGTGGAAAACAATTAAAGCAGGTGAAAACTGGTACGCTGAAATCATTAACAAACACAAGCTAGGTAGCAGACAGATATTGAAAGTGACGATTACGCCAATTAAAGACGCTAAGCAAAAAATTACTGGGTTTTTAGCTATTCAACGAGATGTAACCGAGACTCGCAAAAAAGAGCAGCAAATTCACAAGTTAGATTTTTATGACCCCCTAACTGGACTGGCAAACCGAAAATCTTTAGAACAAAGAATCAATAAAGAAATATCCGACAAACTGATTAAGGATTTATCTAAAGAGAAAATTGATAAATATTGCTACTTAGTTTTAATTAACATCGACCGCTTTAAGCTCATTAATGACGCACTGGGTAAAGACCAGGGAGATGTTTTTTTACAGAAATTTGCTAACAACCTACAACAATTTAGTGCCGATGAAGATTTACTTGCCAGACTCTCTGCCGATGAATTTACGATACTAACCTATGCACCAAATGCATATAACGACCAAATTTTACCGAAAATTAACCAACTTTTTGAAAAAATGAAAAAAGCTATTACAGTTGGTGACAACCAAATTGAAGTTGAAATTAGCATAGGAATAGCCCCTATCTACACTAACGACATCTCATCAGTGAGCGATGTTTTAAAACATGCTGATACCGCCCTGCATTTTGCAAAATCTAAGGGTGGCAACCAAATTCAACTATTTGATAAATCATTCGCCTCTAAAGCAGAAGATGATTTTCAAACTGAACAAGACCTAAAAGAAGCACTAAAGAAAAATCAATTTATTTTACACTACCAGCAACAGGTAAATTTAGCTGGTAAATTAATCGGAGTAGAAACCCTTATTCGCTGGCAACACCCCACTAAAGGCATGATTAGCCCTTATAAGTTTATAACCATTGCTGAAAAAACTGATTTGATTGTCCAGATTGGCGACTGGGTATTACAAAAAGCCTGCCAAGAAACGGTACAATCTTTTGCAAAAGGCTTACATTATAATCTGTCGGTTAATATTAGCCCTCGTCAGTTTTTAAAAAACGATTTTGTAGATAAATTGCTAACCATCCTTAAAGACACCGGCATGCCAGCTGAACACCTGACCCTAGAATTCACTGAAGGTCTATTCTTAAGTAACATGGAAACGATTCTAGCAAAAATGCAAAATCTTGCCCAACAAGGTATTAGATTTTCGATTGATGACTTTGGCACAGGCTATTCTTCTTTAGCTTATTTAAAAAAACTACCGGTTAATGAAATAAAAATTGACCGTAGTTTTATCCAAAACATCGCCACCAACAAAAGTGACAAAGCTCTGGTTGAAACTATTTTAGGTATTGCGGAACACATGGAATTTGAAACGGTCATTGAAGGGGTAGAAACTCAAGAGCAATTCGATTTCTTCTTAACTAAAGAAAACTTATCTATTCAAGGCTACTTAAATGGCAAGCCTGCTCCGATGGAAGAGTTTTATAAAAAATGGGGTTGATTTTTGATTAACTCGGCAAAAACTTTTTTAGCTTATTCATCATGGCAAATAATTCTTTCGGAGTGTCTGCCAAAACATTAATATGCCCCAACTTTCGTTCAGGCCTTTCTACTTTATCGTACAGGTGTAAATGAGCATTTGGCATTTTTAAAACCTCATCAACATTAGCGGTTGAGCCAATTATATTAATCATGGCAGCAATTTCTTGCCTTGGTTTAGTAGAACCTAAAGGCATACCAGTTATGGCTCGAATATGATTTTCAAACTGGCAGGTAGTTGCCCCTTCCATTGTCCAGTGTCCAGAATTATGTACTCTAGGGGCAATTTCATTTGCCACTAGACCACCATTAGTTTCAAACAATTCTAGGGTTAGCACTCCGACATGACCTAGTTCATCTAACAATTTGCTCATGTACATTTCTGCCATTTTTTGCACGGGTTCAATTATTTGCTGGGCAGGGGCGATGGTGTAACGCAAAATACCGTCATGATGAATGTTTTGTACTAGAGGGTAAAAAACCTGTTCATTATGCTCATTGCGTACCGCAATAATAGACAATTCACGGTCAAATTCCACAAACCCTTCTAAAATTAATTCACAATTGCCTATTGTTTGCCAAGCTTCTGATAATTGTGAACTTTCTTTTATCACAAACTGACCCTTACCATCATAGCCTTCGGTGGTGGTTTTTAGTACCGCTGGTAAACCAACTTCTTCACTGGCTTGTTTTAGCTCTGCTAAGGAGTTTACAATTTGATAAGAGGCACAAGGAATATCTAGTTTTTCAAATAAACTTTTCTCTCGTCCACGATGCTGTGAAGTGTAAAGCGATTTTTCGGCAGGGAAAACTTTGGTGGTTTTTGCCAGTTCGCGAATTTGTTCTACCGAAGTATTCTCACTTTCATAGGTAATCACATCGGCAAAGTCTAACAATGAATTTAAGCCACAGTCTTTATCAGTGTACATGTGACCTAACATGGCGGAAGGTTCTTCGTCATTATTACCACAGAAGGCAAATTTTTGCCCTAGCGGATAACCCGCAATTGCAAGCATTCTGCCGAGTTGACCTGCACCTAGTACACCAATTTTTTTAGATAATGGGGTCATTTTGACTTGCTCCAAAGGCTTAATAAGGCTATTTAAATGATTAATAAAGCCATTTTACTTGATATAGGGGGCCACCCCTGGCGATTTTAGGGTTTTTAAGCTTTAAAATTAAAGCCTAGGATCTGAATTACTTTCAACAAATGTAGTTTGTTCTGTTCTAAAAGCCTGCACCGCGGCTCTAATGTCTGCCCGTTCGTTGCCGACTATCTGTGCGGCTAAAATGCCTGCATTTTTTGCACCTGCTTCACCAATCGCTAAAGTTGCAACGGGAATACCACCTGGCATTTGTACGATAGACAATAATGAATCTTGCCCACTTAATGCTTTTGACTGTACTGGTACGCCCAGCACTGGCACTAGGGTTTTTGCCGCTACCATACCTGGTAAATGCGCCGCACCGCCAGCACCTGCTACAATCGCTTTTAAGCCACGCTGTTCTGCTTGTTCTGCATAGTTAAACATTAAGTCTGGTGTTCTGTGTGCCGACACTACTTTTACTTCGTAAGGAACTTTAAATAGCTCAAGCATTTCTACTGTTTTTTGCATAGTAGGCCAGTCAGACTTAGAACCCATAATAACGCCCACTAAAGGGCTGGTTGATTCTGAAGAAGCTGTGTTTTTAATTGGCATATTCATAACCTACTTAGCTTTAAAAAAAAACGGTAGATTATACGCTATTTAGCAATAATTTCAATAGCACCAATAA
>CAZZKU010000056.1:0-7091 GCA_964654635.1 uncultured Piscirickettsiaceae bacterium
TTAATATAACCGTGTCAGCTGCTGATGGTTATGGCGAAATAGAAGATCATTTAATTCAGAAAAACGTACCTAAAGATATGTTTCAAGGGGTGGATAATCTTGAAATAGGCATGCGTTTTGAAGCCCAGGCAGAAGGTGGCGGTATGCATTCGGTGGTTATTACTGAGATGGACGATAAGCATGTTACGGTTGATGGCAACCACCCTCTTGCAGGAAAAGAGCTTACTTTCGATATCGAAATTATGGGAGTTCGTGAAGCTACTAAAGAAGAATTAGAACATGGTCACGCTCATGGCGCTGGCGGATATCAACATTAAATAAAAATTTAAGGATAAAACATGATATATACAATTAGTTCAAGTAAAACAGTTAATGAAGTTTGTGCCGCTATGGAAACAGCCGTTCCTGCCCATAAATTTGGCATTGTTTGTGTTCATGATTTAAAAGAAACGATGGTTAAAAAAGGGGTTGAATTTGATAATGAAGTGCGAGTATTTGAAATTTGCAACCCTGTTAAAGCCAAAGCCGCTTTAAGCATTGATATGGAACTGGCTTCTGCCTTACCTTGTAGAATTTCTGTTTTTTCTGATAATGGGCAAACTAAAATTTCGATGATAAAACCTAGCGATATGCTACAAGCTCTAAATAACCACCCTGACTTAGCAAGCATGGCACAAGAAGTTGAAAAAATTTCTATGGATATAATGGACGCGGTTAAGGAGACACTTAACAACTAAAAACTAGGTCTCCGCTATTGCAAAAGCAATGGCGTAGTGTTTTTCATCACTAATACTAATTGACCAATTTTTAATATGTTTACTATCAGCTAACGCTTTGGTTTTTCCTGATAATTTTATCATCGGTTGCCCGTCTTTAGTATGTTCAATAGTCATATCGGTAAAACACACTCCTTTGCTAAAACCTGTTCCGAGTGCTTTGGCTATTGCCTCTTTTGCTGCCCAGCGTTTGGCTAAAAACTTTTGAGGATACTGCTTAGAAGCAAAGCCTTTCAACTCTGAAACCGATAATATTCGTTTTGCGAAGGATTGCTGGCGTTTATCAAACAGGCTTTCTATTCTGGCAATTTCAACTATATCGGTTCCTATACCTATAATCATAAGTAGGCACTTTTCCTAGCTTCAACCATTAGACGTTTCATCTCTGCAACCGCATTTGGCAATCCTGAAAACACCGCCTGGGCGATAATGGCATGTCCAATATTAAGCTCTTCAATTTGAGGTATTGCGGCAATCGCTTGTACATTATGATAATGCAAACCATGACCAGCATTAACGATTAAACCAATTGATTCTGCATATTCAGCGGCTTGGCGTATTCTTGCAATTTCGGCTTTAATTGCTATTAAATTGGTTAGTTCTGCATAGGTTCCTGTGTGTATTTCAATAACTGGTGCGCCTACTGCCTTAGCGGCATCAATTTGTTCTTTTTCTGCATCAATAAATAGTGATACCCGTATGTTTTTTTCAGCTAAAACCTTGCAGACCTGTGTTAGCCAAGTTTGCTGTGAAACTACATCTAAACCACCTTCAGTCGTTAGCTCTTCACGCTTTTCAGGTACTAAACAAACGTCTTCTGGCTCGGTAAGACAAGCAATATCAACCATTTCTTGAGTGGCTGCCATTTCTAAATTAACTTTAGTTTGACGCATCGCTGAAATTCGTTCTACATCTACATCTTGTATATGACGACGATCTTCTCGCAAATGTAAAGTAATGCTATCTGCTCCAGCCATTTCTGCGTCTAAGGCAGCTTTAATTGGGTCTGGATAACGTGTTCCTCTTGCTTGCCTTAAGGTGGCAACATGGTCGATATTTAATCCTAAAAAAATAGGTTTCATTAAAATTCCTTAAATAGTAAACGGGTTTTAATAGGCTTGTCGCCTAGATAGTATGAAAGTATAAATCTGAATAGTTTTTTTAATGCGGACAAACAATCGGTTGAATAATCATGGTTAGCAAATTTGATTAAACATTGTCCGCTAATGCCTATTTTATCTTCATTAAATTCAACAACAAAGCCTTGTTCTAAGTTAAATAAATAGCTTTTATTTTCATCTATCTTGTTTCCGTGAGAGTCTGATAGTAAATCTATCCCAACACCTAGATCAGATAAAAGTTGATATTCAAACACTCTTAAACCCCATGACTGCTGTTGGCGGTTAGACGATTTACTTAAATCAAATAAGGCTTGCTGGTAGTGTTTAAACAAGTCAAGACTAATAACAGCAGGGTATAGCATTCGGTACAACAGTTCATTTATATACAGTCCGCAAAAGTTAGCTTCGCCCATTAAAGGGAAACGGGTATTGCTTGGTTCTAAAAGATGGATAGTAACTAGGTCAGAGCTGGCTACCTTTTTTTCAACCCAACTAATGGTTAAGCGTTGAAAAGGTTGTAACCAAGCTTGTTTGGCTCTCGCTAATTTGGAGCTTGACCTAACTCCGCGGATAATGGCATTTTGCTTACCTCGCTCTTCAGTAAAAAAAGTAACTAATAAGCTCGTTTCTCTAAAAGGGCGACTATGTAAAACAAAAGCTTGTTGTTTTATTTCTGTTCTCACCTACCCACCCCTGGCGATTTTTAGGTTTTTGGCACTTTAAATTAAGTTATTTCGTCGGTATAGCCTAAACTGGCTAAGGCTCTTTCATCATCTGACCAGTTTTCTTTTACTTTTACCCATAGTTCTAAATGTACTCTGGCATCTAGCAGGTTCATAATATCTTTACGGGCGTGAGTTCCAATGCGCTTGATTAGTTCGCCCTTTTTACCAATCACAATTTGTTTTTGCCCTTGGCGTTCGACTAAGATTAGGGCGTGGATAATCCAACGGTTTTCTTCGTCATTGAATTTAAACTGTTCTATTTCAACGGTCGAACCGTAGGGTACTTCATCGCCTAATTCACGCATTAATTTTTCGCGTACAATTTCTGAGATTAAAAAACGAGTGGAGCGATCGGTAATATAATCTTCAGAAAAAATAGCTTCTTGGACTGGTATAATTTTTAATATTTCTTTTTCAACAATATCTAAACCTGAATTTTTATAAGCCGATACGGGAATCAGTTGATCAAATTCTAAATTGTTATTTAATTTTTGAAAAAACGGAAATAAGTCCTGCTTTTTCTTAAATTTGTCTATTTTATTAACCAACACAATTAATGGACACTTTAAGTGTTTGCACTTGTCGGCAACGGCTTGATCTTCTCTTGTCCACTTGCCTGCTTCAACCACAAACATCACGACATCTACATCATCAAAGGCACTGTAAGCGGCACGATTCATGTATTTGTTTATTGATTTAGTTTCTCCTAGGTGCATTCCTGGGGTATCTATAAAACAAATTTGATAGTTTTCTGTGGTGTGTATGCCATGAATCCTATGGCGTGTTGTCTGTGGTTTGGGTGAGGTAATGCTTAATTTTTGCCCTAATAAGCTGTTCATTAAGGTTGATTTTCCCACATTGGGGCGACCAATAACCGCTACATAACCTGATTGGTAATTTATGTTTTCAGGATTTACTGTGCTTTTTTCGATATCTGTATTCTCTTTTTTATCTGTCATTACTTTTCCAACACGGCTAGTGCTTGTTCTGCTGAAAGTTGCTCTGCTTTTCTTCTATTACTGGCAGTTGCTTCAAATTTACGATTAATAGATTCGACAAAACAACTAACTAAAAACTCTTGTGAATGGGCTAAACCGTTAACGCTAATAACACTATAAGTGGGTAGCGTTTCCTGCCTTGACTGTAGATATTCTTGTAACCTAGTTTTAGGGTCTTTACCTATTTTTTTTGGGTCTAGGTGCTTTAAACGGGAGGCAAATAGTTGTTCAACCAGCTCTCGGCAGGGATCAATTCCGCCATCTTCATACACTGAAGCTATAATTGCTTCTACCGTATCGGCAAGGATAGATTCTCTGCGAAAACCGCCACTTTTTAATTCCCCTGGTCCTAACATCAAGAAGTCTGATAAATTTAGCTCTTTGCCAATTAAAGCTAGGGTTTCACCTTTTACAAAATGGGCTCTAATTCGGCTTAAATCGCCTTCTGATATGTTAGAAAATTGGTGAAACAATATGTCTGCGATTAAAAAATTAACCAAACTGTCACCCAAGAATTCTAGACGTTCGTTGTTGGTTGCTCCTACACTTCGATGGGTTAGCGCTCGTTTTAAAAGCTCTACATCTTGGTACTCATACCCAATTCGTGCGGATAATCGATTTAGCTTTGATACTTTCTCAAAATCTGACATCTATTGTATCCCCGCTCCTATTCGTGAAAAGTCAACATCATCATCCCAATTCATCCAGATACCAAAGGCTCTGCCTTTTAAGTTTTTTTCGGGTACAAAACCCCAAAAACGACTGTCGTTAGAATAGTCTCGGTTGTCACCCATTACAAAGTAATGACCTTCTGGCACAATCATCTCTGGCATATTTTGAGTAGACTTATCTTTATCTAACAAAACTCTATGCGTTCGTCCAGAGGGAAATTTCTCTATAACTTCCATTGTACCAGTCATATTTGACCCCGAACCATTACCTATATACTTTCCTACCACTTCTTGTTCTAATGCTTTACCATTCAGAAAAACGGTTTTACCAATATAGGCAACTTTATCCCCTGGCAAGCCGATGACCCGTTTAATGTAATCAACATTCGGATCATCTGGAAACTTAAATACCGCAACATCTCCTCTTTCTGGCAAACCAATCGGAATTATTTTAGTTTGTGTAACAGGTAACTTTATGCCGTAAGAAAATTTGCTAACCACAATAAAATCACCTACTTCTAAAGTAGGATACATAGAACCCGATGGAATTTTAAAAGGTTCTAAAACAAAAGACCTTAATACTAATACAATAATAAAAACAGGAAATAAAGATCGAGCATACTCAATAAGCATCGGTTCTTTTTCTGTGATGATCGATCTGTCTCTTTTGGTTTTCCAAACCATTTTATCTACAAGTACAATCGCACCCGTAATTGCGGTTACAATTACCAAGATTATTTCAAATGTCATAAAAGTTCCTTAATCATCGCTTGTATTTAACACTGCCATAAAGACTTCTTGAGGAATATCTACCGAACCAATAGACTTCATGCGTTTTTTCCCATCTTTTTGTTTTTGTAGTAATTTTTTCTTACGCGAAATATCACCACCATAACATTTGGCTGTTACGTTTTTGCGTAAGGCTTTTACATTGGTACGCCCAATTACTTTTGCTCCTATTGCCGCTTGAATGGCAACATCAAACATTTGACGCGGGATAATTTTCTTTAGCTTTTCAATTAACACTTTACCACGCTGAACTGCCGTTGATCTATGCACTATCAAGGCAAGTGCATCTACTTTTTCACCATTAATTAAAAACTCTAGTTTAATTAGCTCGTCTGCTTGAAAGCGCTTAAACTCATAATCCATTGAAGCATAACCACGGCTACATGATTTTAACCTATCAAAAAAATCTAAGACTACTTCATTTAAGGGCATTTCGTAAGTAATAGAGACTTGGTTCCCTGCATAGTTCATGTTTTTTTGCACGCCACGCTTTTCTAAACAGAGCTTCATAACAGGGCCTACATATTCATTAGGCACTAATATATTGGCTTCAACAATCGGCTCACGAATTTCTTCAAGCAAGCTTAAATCTGGTAAACTTGATGGATTATCTACTTTTAACACTTCATTTTTTTTAGTTAAAACTTCATAAATTACCGTTGGAGCGGTGGTAATTAAGTCCATATTATATTCACGTTCTAACCGTTCTTGAACAATTTCCATGTGCAACAGACCAAGGAAACCACAACGGAAACCAAAGCCAAGTGCGTCTGAACTTTCTGGTTCAAAATGTAGGGCGGCATCATTTAAACGTAGCTTACGCAAGGCTTCACGAAAGTCTTCAAAATCTTCCGAGCTTATTGGAAAAATTCCGGAAAATACTCTAGGCTGAACTGGTTTAAATCCTTTTAAAGGCTCTACATCACAACCCGCTAAAGTAATGGTATCACCTACTGGCGCTCCGTCAATATTTTTAATGCCAGCAATAACAAAACCTACTTCTCCGGCTGATAAAACATCCGTTGGAGTGTGTTTTGGGGTAAATATGCCAACTTGATCAACAGAGTATTCATCTCTAGTGGAGCAGATTCTCATCTTCATTTTTTTGCCAATGCGACCATCAATTACCCGCACTAAAGAAACCACTCCAAGATAATTATCAAACCAAGAGTCAATAATTAAGGCTTTTAAAGGGGCTTCTGGGTCACCCGTTGGAGCGGGAATTTTTTCTACAATTTGCTCTAGTGTTTCAACTATACCAATACCTGCTTTGGCACTGGCTTGCACGGCATCGTGTGCTTCTATGCCGATAATCTCTTCTATTTCATCTACTACTCGTTCTGGCTCTGCGGCAGGTAAATCAACTTTATTTAACACGGGTAACACTTCTAACCCTTGCTCAATGGCGGTATAGCAGTTGGCTACAGTTTGTGCCTCTACTCCTTGCGAGGCATCTACTACTAGCAAAGCTCCTTCACAAGCGGCTAGTGAGCGAGACACTTCATAAGAAAAATCTACATGCCCAGGAGTGTCTATGAAATTTAATTGGTAAACTTCGCCATTTTTAGCGGTGAAATCTAGGGTAACGCTCTGAGCCTTAATGGTAATGCCACGCTCTTTTTCAATATCCATCGAATCTAATACTTGGGCTTGCATTTCCCTGTCGGTTAACCCGCCACAATGGTGGATAAAGCGATCGGCAATGGTTGATTTACCATGGTCAATATGGGCAATAATTGAGAAGTTTCTTATGTTTTTTAACTGGTTTGACATTGATGCCTCAAAAAATAAAAAAAGGGTACTTTTTTAGAAATAAAGTACCCTTTTCGTTAAATTCTAAAATTGTTGAGCATTTTACGCTAAAAATGCTTGTTTAGCATATTTATAAATACTTGGCTTTAAAAACAAATGTTCCAAAAGGAATAAATGAAGCAATGATGCCTATTAATGTTGCTAACCATCCTATTTTTTTACGTAGAAAATACGCTACTAAAATAACAACAAAGGCTAA
>CAZZKU010000057.1:0-6930 GCA_964654635.1 uncultured Piscirickettsiaceae bacterium
TCTTCAGCAGACTCTCTTGGTGTTTCTTGACTCTCTTGAGAGTTTTCACCCTCGCTACCTTCGCTTGCCGATTCATTTTTCTTGTTGGAGTCTTGTTTTTCTTGCTGTTTACTTTCTTGCTCGCTTTGCTTGTCAGTTTTTTTGTTGCTGGCTTCTTGTTGTTCCTTATTCTGTTGTTCAGCTTGTTGTTTGGCAATAATTTTTTGGGTTAAAGCTAAGTTGTGTTGTGCCTCTTTTAAATCTGGGTCAAGGCTTAAAGCTTTTTCAAACTCCTTTTGTGCTTCACTAAACTTGTGTTGCTTGGCAAGTGCATTGCCTTGGTTATAGTGGGCGATGGCAGTTTCTTCCTTTGAAAATAATTGTTGAGCTTTGGCATAGTTCCCTTGACGAAAATGGCTGGCGGCCTTCCAATCTGTGGAATTAAAACGGTCTAGGGCTGTTTCGTAGTCTTTGTTTAACCAGCTTTCGTAACCAAGTTGGTCGTCTGATTTTAAAATATCGATAAACTTAATCTTATTTTGTTCTTTAATCACTGTTTGGTCTTCTGTGCTGGTCTCTGCAAATGTTTCAGGGCTAAAAATCGCCAGGGGTGGTATCAGCAGGAACATCCAAACAAAGATTAAACCACGCCTAAAAGACAATAAAACCAATAGAGCTAGCGGTAATAACAGCCAAGCACCATGGTCTAACCAGTGACTGACTGTTTTGGGTTTGTTTTCTGCTTCACTTTGCTCTTCTTTACTAAGCTGGTTGGCTATTTGCCTGTTAGGGGCAAGCTTGCTACTATCAAAATTAGCTGAACCGAGTAGATAAAGTGGGCTGTGTATTGCATTAGCCAGATTTTTAAGGTTTTTAATTGGCAATTGAGCTAGCACAATAGAGCCTTGCTTATCTTTAATAAAACCATGTTCAGGCACGGAAATAGGGGCTCCATTTTCAGTACCAATCGCCAATAATTTAAGCGAAATATCGGTAGAACTTAAGCGTTTTTTAATGGCAGGTATTTCATGTGCTTCAATGTCGTCTAAGAGCCAAATAATATGTCCTTGGCTAATTTTTGCTTGTTGAATTAATTCAATAGCCTTGTTAATACCGGCTAGAGCATTCGAGCCAAAAGCGGGCATAATGGTGGGTGATATGGTTGGCAGTAAAGACAATATAGTTTGGTTGTCGTCTGATATGGGTGACAATACATGTGCTGAACCTGAATAAACCACTAGACCTGTTGATAGATGAGGGTGGTCGGTTAAAAAGTCAGTAAGCTGGTAGCGAGCGCGAGTTATTCGGTTAGGTTTTAAATCATCGGCTAGCATTGATAAGGAGTTGTCTAATAAAATAACCACCCCTTGCTGGGCTTTTTCGGCAGGCTGCTCGACCTTTTTAAAACTAGGCCCTGTTAGGGCAATAATCGCGATTAGCCATAAACTAGCCAAGCCCATTAAAGGCAGGTAAAATGATTTTTGTTGTTGCTCTTGCCCCAGTAAAACTTTCTGGAAAGGTTTGGCAATAAGTTGCTGCCAGTTACCTGGTTGGCGTTGTAAATTAAACAGCATCCATAATAGTAAAGCGACGGGTATTAATGCCCACAACCATTCAGGGCGTATTAAATGGAAACTCATTTACGCCTCCTGTTATTCAAAGTAAAGCCACCTAGTTGGATTAAATAAGAGATGGCAATTAAAAAACTAATGATTAAAGCAGCCCCTAACAACCAAGGGTAGAGTTCGGTTCTTAAGCGGTATTGATAAATTTGATGTTCAGATAATTCTAGCTGGTTAATATGTTGATAAATTTTGTTTAGTTGACGGGAGTCTGAAGCTAAGAAAAACTCCCCACCAGATATTTCGGCAATGGTTTTTAAGGTGTCTATATCCATGTGTCGTCCACGGTTTAAAAAGGCATCAATGCTAGATAAGCGTGCCTTGCCGATACCAATGGTGTAAATTTTTAAGCCCATTTCTTTGGCTTTTTTTGCCGCATCTATGGGGTCTACTTTGCCATCGGTATTCGAGCCATCGGTTAATAATATTAAGATAGGTTTTACCTTTGAGGGGCGAGTTTGATTGGCAAGATGCTTTAAAGTTAAGCCAATAGCGTCACCAATTGCGGTATTGTTGCCAGCCATGCCGATTTCGGTTTCTTGTAGTAGTTGGTTTAAGGTGGTTAAATCGTGGGTAAGCGGGCTTTGAATAAACGCTTGTGAACCAAACACCACCAAGCCTAAACGGTCGCCTTGACGTTGTTCAATAAAATCTGCCACCACCGATTTTACCGAGGTAAGCCTATCGACTTTTTTGCCATGTAGAATCATGTCGTTTTTTTCCATACTTCCTGATAAATCGACCGCTAGAATTAAATCTTTTCCGCTGGCAGTAAAGCTGGTGGGTTCTATAAATAAAACGGGTCGCATGGCAGCTAAAACCACTAGCAACCACATTATAATCGCCAGCCCTGGCAGGCTGTGCCGAACTGAATTAGGTTGAATTAAGTAGTCGCTGTGGTTAGTTAAGCGGTTAAGTCGTTGCAAGATATGCGGCGCAAGTAGCGGTGTTTCTACCTTAGCTACGGGTTTAATTAGCAGGCGTAAAATCCACGGCAGTGGTAATAAAGCTAACACCCAAGGTTCTAAAAATTCAACTTGAGATAAGGAGCTAATAAATTGAATAGTTTCGTGAATAAAAGAACTCATTTATGGTGTCCTTTTATCCAGCTTTGTAGATAGTTTAAAACGGCTTCTAATTCAGCTTCATCATAGACAAAGTTTTTTTGGTAATAAGAATTTAAATACTGTTTTAAATAAGCAGGCTGTTCAATATGGCTTGCGGTTTTTTGTAAAAATTCTAGCCAACTTTCACCCTGCAAAGAAGCCACTTTTTGACGACCATAGTGAGTAATTGCAACTTGTTTAAGCAGGGCGTTTGCTGCCTCTATTTTTTGTTTTGGAGAAGTAGCGTTTTGTAATGCCTGGATAAAAAGTCCCTTTGCTTCTCGACGATATTTGTTGTTTTTGTGTCGAGAGAATAAAGAAAAAGTTATTCCTAAAGTGACCGTTAGCATAAGTAGTATAAAGGTAAGCATAGCAATAGAGGGCGGCCACCAACCAACGGGGCTGGGTAAAATTATGTCATTAAATTGGTTTAACAACTGCTGAACTTCAGGGCTTAATGTTTCTTGTATGGGTTTTAAATTGGATAGATTTAGCATTATACAATTACCTGCTGTTGCATAAGTTGGCTGACAGGGTTTTGGCTCGCATCAATTTCAATTAACGGAATATGCTGTTGCCCACAGCGTTCTTTTAGCAATAACCATGCTTGTTGGTACGCCTGTTGATAATGGTCGTTTTTGAGCAAGTTTCGGCTCAATAAAAAAGTGTTGTTACCATCGGAAACAGACAAGTTATTTAGCCCTTTTTTACTATCAGGTAGTTGTTTTTCTAAAGGGTCATAAATGTGAATTAAGGTACATTGATTGCGTTTTTTAAGCTGTGATAATTGTTGAAAGAAATTTTCATCCATGTCTAAAAAATCGCCAATTAAAAATATTCTATTGCCTGATTGAGTTTGTTTTTGTAGCTTGCTTAGTTCCTGTAACCACAAAGTATCGCTTAGCTCTTCTAGTGGGCTTTTAATTGCTTTCTGGCACTCTAAACCAACATGACAATAACTCATTAAGGCTTTATGATTGGCTTTTATCGGCGACCAAACAGAACTTTTTCCGTTAAATATTTGTCCGCCAAACTTATCTCCTGCTTGAATACTTAGCCAACCTAAAATAACGCTTACATTTAAAGCCTGTACTGATTTAAAGCGGGTTTGACTGCCAAAAAATAATTTGGAAGTTTGTTCGGTAATACAAACCACGGGCTTTTCAAGCTCTTCAGTAAATACTTTGGTATGAGTTTTTTGGGTGCGAGCGGTTACCTTCCAGTCTATATGGCGAATTTCATCGCCCGCTTGGTATTCTCTAACTTCGGTAAAAGTCATGCCCCTGCCTTTACGAATGGCTTGGTGATAGCCCGCTTTGGCAGCTATGAGTTTTTGTTGATGGTTTATCTTAGCTCGTTTCACGTGAAACCTAAAAGACAACAGTTCATCAAGGGTTGAGTAAATGCCAGAGTTGTACATATTGGCTAGATCACAGGCACAAGCAATAATAGCTCATCAATTATGTCGTTGGCAGATTTACCTGCCGCTTCACCTTCAAAACTAACCAGTAAACGATGTCTAAATACATCATGCACCACCGCTTGAACATCATCAGGAGTCACATAATCTTGCCCACGTAACCAAGCATAGGTTCTGGCACAGCGTGAAAGGGCTAAGGTTGCTCTAGGGCTAACACCATATTCGATATAACGCCCTAATTCTTCGCTGTAATTTTTGGCTTCACGAGTAGCGACTACCAGCTCTATTAAGTAGGTTTTGGTTTCTTTTGACTGGTGAATGTCTAAAATTTCATCGCGAGCACTAAATAAATCAAGTTGTGAAATGGGTTTGGGAATGTCAATGTTATGCTCACGCGCTTCATTTTCAACCAATTCTAAAATTTCACGTTCAGCATGTTTATCAGGGTAGCCAATTTCAACATGCATCATAAAACGATCAAGTTGAGCTTCAGGAAGAGGATACGTTCCTTCCTGTTCAATTGGGTTTTGGGTTGCCATAACCATAAACAGTTTTTCTAACGGCAAAGTGTGCTTTCCTACCGTTACCTGTTCTTCTGCCATCGCCTCTAACAAAGCAGATTGCACTTTAGCTGGAGCTCGGTTAATTTCATCGGCTAAGATTAAATTATGGAAGATAGGGCCTTTTTGTAAGCTAAATTCACCCGTTTCTTGGCGATAAATTTCAGTCCCTGTAATATCAGAAGGCAATAAGTCTGGGGTAAATTGAATACGGTGGTAACTGCCTTCAATTAAACTGGCAAGGGTTTTAATCGCTTTGGTTTTTGCCAAACCTGGCGGTCCTTCAACCAATAAATGTCCATCGGCGAGTAAAGCCATTACCATTCTTTCGGTCAGATGCGGTTGCCCAATAATATGACGATTTAACTCGGTTAAAAGATTGCTAAATTTTTGCTGTAATTTGTCTGACATGGTTTAACTCTTTACTAAATATTGGATTGCTTAATTTTATCTATTATTGTAAGTTATTACCAGTATTGAGGTCTATTATAAGGATTGAGATTTTATGGAGTTGTTTTGGAAAAAGTAAGAGTAGACAAATGGTTATGGGCAGCAAGGTTCTTTAAGACCCGTGGTAGCGCACTTGAGGCAATTAAAGGCGGTAAGGTTTCGTTGAATGGAATTAAACCCAAACCTAGTAAAATGTTGCAACAAGGCGATAAATTAAAGATTACTCAAGCACACAGAAAAGTTGAAATAACCGTATTGGTGGTTGCCGACAAGCGTGGAAATTCGGTAATTGCACAAACCTTGTTCCAGTTAGACAGCGAGCTGCTTAACCAAAAATCACCACCTGCGGGCATGGCGTTAGCCGGTTATCGTGAAAAAGGAGCGGGTCGTCCAACCAAGCGTGATAGGCGTAAAATTGAGGGCTTAAATTTAGTAGAAAATTAACCAGTGTAAAGACTATTTTTTACCCGTTAAACGCTTGATTTCAGCAAAAGCAGCGTTGATTTCTTGCATCTTTTCGGTAGTTTTTTTAATTTCATCTTCGTTTTTGCCTTGCCCCTGCATGTAGTCGGGGTGGTTGGCTTTTACTAGGCGGTGGTAAGCTTTTTTAACACTAGCAAAATCATCACCTTCTTTACAGCCAAGCTCTTCATAAGGGTTTTTATTGCTATCGTAGCCAGAACCATTTAATGCTCCGCCTTCTACTTGTTTAATCAACGCTTTAATCTGTTGTTCAGAAAACTTTAATGCCTGTCCGATTTCTTTTAACATCGGCATAGTTTGGTCAGATATGCCATCGAGTAAAGAGAAGGCAATAATTTGCATAAATGCACCCTGGCGAACTTCAGGGCGACTTTTTCGTAAAGCTTCGGTGTAAAAAAGAATCGTCTTGTCATCTTTTTTAGCTGAATTGGCAATCGAAAATAGTTTGGTTTTGGTTCGCTCTACAATCGAAGCGGGTACTTTTGCCCTTTGCATGCCACTAACCATTGTTTTAATAGTATCGCTCATGTACTCTACTTCAAGCTTGCTAACTTGACCGTCACTGGCTGCAATTTTTGCCATTAAGGCAATAATTTCTTCAGGCATGCTTAAACGACTTTTTGTATATTTATCGCTGGCTAAGTTTTGGTAGGCATCGGCAAAACCATCACTGTTTTTAACCGAATGAAAGAGGTTTTGAGAAAAATCGCTAATACGGCGAATAAGCCACACAATAACTTTAATAGAAAGCACGGTTAGCAAGATAAGGATGGCTGGAATGAAGAGTAGTATTTTTTTTATCATAATTGGTTTTAGTTTTTTTAATAAGTAGTGGTATTTTAAAGCGATTTAAAGCGTTCAATCACTTTATTTTGAAATTGATTTAAATAAGGCAAAGATTGGTCTTCTTTTCTAACCGCAGAATACAGTGTACTCCATAAGCCGTTTTTGCCTATTCTACTGGTTGGTAGTTCAGAATAATCGGGTAAAGTTTGCAAAAGCCACTTAGGTAAAACGCAAATTCCTTTTTGTCCTTCTACTAATTGGAGCATCATTAAAGTCATTTCTGATAGGCGTTTATGTTTAGGCTTAACCCTGTTTGGGGTTAAAAACTGTTGGTAAATATCTAGTTTTGATTCATCAACAGGGTAATGAATTAAGGTTTCTGTAGCAAAATCTTCGGCCTCTAGCCAAGGCTTGTTGTTTAAAGGGTTGCTGATTGCCGAAACTACCACCAATTCATAGCTAAACAAAGGGGTGAAGCAAAGAGCAGGGTCTTGGTTGGGGTCGGAAGTAATTACCAAATCTAA
>CAZZKU010000058.1:0-6851 GCA_964654635.1 uncultured Piscirickettsiaceae bacterium
CTCCTTAAGACCACCCCTGGCGATTTTTATTAGGGTTGGGAGGTTTTAAGTTCTTCCTTAACCTATGTTTCTAATTTCAATTTCCTGAATGGTTGTAGGAGTCGGAGCGGTTATTAGCTCTTCTTTAGGCGGTGCAAATTCAGTGAGGTTAATTCCTGCGACGGCTTCTTTGTACTCTTCTATATTAGGCACTCTTCCTAGGATAGCAGAAAGTACCACCACTGGGGTGGATGCAAGCAAGGATTCTCCTTTTTTACGATCAGAATCTTCTACTACTCGTCCTTGGAAAAGACGGGTTGAAGTTGCTAGTACGGTATCGCCTTTTTCAGCTTTTTCTTGATTTCCCATACATAGGTTACAGCCAGGTCGTTCAAGATACATTATGTTTTCATATTCTGTTCGAGCCGCACCTTTGGGAGCATCGTCATTAAATTCAAAACCAGAGTATTTTTGTAACAATTCCCAATCGCCTTCGGCTTTTAATTCATCAATAATATTATAGGTTGGGGCAGCAACGATAAGTGGGGCTTTAAACTCAATACTGCCATTTTTAGCTTCTAAGTTTTTAAATATTTGGGCAATTATTTGCAGATCCCCCTTGTGAACCATGCAGGAACCAACAAAACCTAAGTCAACCGATTTAGTGCCTTTATAGAAAGAGATTGGTCTAATCACATCGTGAGTATAGCGTTTAGAGATGTCTTCATTATTTACGTCAGGATCAGCAATCATTGGTTCATTAATTAGGTCTAGGTCGATAACCACTTCCGCAGCATATTTTGCGTTGTTATCAGGTCTTAGTCCTGGTTTTTCGCCAGATTGAATTTCTGTAATACGCTTATTTGCTATGTCAATTAGCCCTTGAAGAACATTGGCGTGGTTTTCCATGCCCTTGTCAATCATGATTTGAATTCTGCTTTTCGCGATTTGTAAAGATTCGACTAGCTTATCGTCTTGAGAAATATTGATAGACGCTTTGGCTTTCATTTCAGCTGTCCAATCGGTAAATGTGAAAGCTTGGTCGGCAAGCAAAGTTCCAATATGTACTTCAATAACACGTCCTTGGAAGACATTTTCACCAAACTGTTCTAGCATTTGTAATTGAGTAGCATGCACCACATCACGGAAGTCCATGTAGTCTTTCATTTCTCCTTTGAAAGTGACTTTAACCGACTCTGGAATAGGCATAGAGGCTTCTCCAGTAGCCAGTGCTAGTGCAACCGTGCCAGAATCTGCTCCAAAGGCAACACCTTTAGACATTCTGGTATGAGAGTCGCCGCCAATAACAATCGCCCATTCATCAACCGTAATATCATTTAATACTTTATGAATCACATCGGTCATTGGAGGATAAATCCCTTTGGGGTCTCTAGCGGTGATTAAGCCAAATTTATGCATAAAGCTCATTAACTTTGGAATGTTTTCCTGTGCTTTGTTATCCCAAACTGACGCGGTATGGCAGCCTGATTGGTAGGAACCATCAATACTGGAAGAAATTGTCGTTGCTGCCATAGATTCAAGTTCTTGAACTGTCATCAAACCAGTGGTATCTTGTGAACCAACGATATTTACTTTTATTAGAACATCAGAACCTGCGTGCAATGGTTCTTTTGAAACTACGCCAACGGCATTGTTGTTGAAGATTTTTTCAACCGCGGTTAGTCCTTGACCTTTATGAGAGATTTCTTTAGATGGCGCAAATACAAGTGGTGCTTCTACGCCAATTGCTTTAGCGGCAAAAGTTTGTAATTTTTTACCAAATACAATGGCGTAAGATCCGCCTGCTTTCATAAACTCTACTTTTTGCGGGGTAAATGAATCGGAGATATCAACCAATTCTTTATCGCCGTTGTATAGTTTTTTCTCTTTGGTGTTTATGGTCAGTATCGTACCCGTTTCGACTGAGTAGATTTGCTCAAGAATCGGATCGCCATTCTCGTTCAACACGGGCTTGCCATCGGCATCTAATTTTTTTACCCAGTTTTTTAGGTTTATTCCGATACCACCTGTTACATCAACGGTGGTCAAAAATATCGGCGATATTCCGTTAGTACCAGCAACAATAGGAGCGAAATTAACAAATGGTACGTAAGGGCTGGCTTGCTCACCTATCCATAAGGCAACGTTGTTGACTCCCGACATACGAGAAGAACCTACTCCCATCGTACCTTTGTCAGCAATCATCATTAGTTTTTTACCAGGGTGTTGCTTTTGTAGTGCTTGTATTTTGGCTTGTGCTTCTGGGTTTATCATGCATTGACCGTGCAACTCCCTGTCTGAACGAGAGTGTGCTTGGTTGCCTGGGGAAAGTAAATCGGTAGAAATATCACCTTCTGCGGCAATGTAGGTAACGACATCTATTTTTTCAGGTATTTCGGGTAGCTTGGTAAAGAATTCCGCTTGAGCATAGCTTTCAAGAATATCTTTAGCAATTTTATTACCTGCTTTGTAGGCATTTTCAAGCCGTTCAGTATCGGCTTCGTATAGAAAGACTTGGGTTTTCAATACTTCTGCGGCGGGCTTGGCTACTTTGTCGTCATCAGATAAAGACAGGTCAAGCAGTACCTTTACAGAAGGGCCACCTTTCATGTGAGAAAGGAGTTCTAAAGCAAATTCTGCTGAAATTTCTTTGACGATTTCTTTGCCAAGAATAATTTCTTTTAGAAAGTTCGCTTTTTCTACTGCCGCACTGGTCGTACCAGGTAGGGTGTTGTAGATAAAAAACTGTAAAGAATCCTTTCGGAATTTGTTTTTTGTGTCTTTAATTTGGGCAATAATTTCTGCTAGTAACTCGGCACTATCAATTGGCTTTGGATGTAAACCAAAATCCTTCTTACGAGTCTGTATTTCATCCATATATTCTGAATATAAGCTCATGTTAAATCCTCTCTAGAACAAGTTGTCTTTTTTAGATATTAAAAGGTCACTAAAAAAGAATCCGTTTTTACGGATTTTATTTTTTTTGGTAATAACGAATGTTATCTGTAATTTTATCTAAACGAAAATCACCTTTATTGGTGTTAGCAAAGTCAATGTTATCTGCTTCAATAGGGTGCTGGTAATAAAAGTTAATGTATTCTTGGTAGCTAAGTTCTTGTCGGTTTGACAGTTGAGACTGGTGGCTATTTGTCATTAAGTGTTTTTGATAACCTGGTTGAATAATGCATGTAAAAAATTCTGCAACACAACCTGAGCCATAACTAAAAAAGCCAAACCTTTTGTTGCCTAAGTCTTGTTCGGCATGGTCTAAAAAGGAACAAAAACTAATATAAAGAGAAGCACAATAACTGTTGCCGACTACTCGATTGTAAATCTTGCCTGCTGAAATTTGATATTTCATGGTATTATCGTCTAGTTTCGTTTTGCTTGCTGTTTTAGTCAGTACTTTATGAGCTTTGTCAGTCATTCTTGAAAAGGGAATGTGGTAACAAAAATGTTCAATATCTTCAAATTTACGACCAGTAACTTCATTAAAGTGTTGCCAAGTTTGTTTTAAACTATTTAGATAGACTTTGGTTGAATATTTACCATCTACTATTGCGGTGGTGCGGTGGTTGGGTCGCCAAAAATCAGCAACATCTTCGGTATAGTATCCAGAGCCTTTTTCAAGAGCTAAAATTCTAGGGTTTTGCTTAATTAACATAGCTACAGCACCACAGCCTTGGGTAACTTCGGCAGGAGAGTCTTGGTCATAACGAGCTATGTCAGAGGCAATAACCAATATATTTTCATTAGAATTATTGCTCGCAAGACTTACTGCCATTTGCAGTGCCGCTGTTCCTGCATAGCAGGCTTGTTTAAATTCAACCACACGACAACGGTTGGGTAAGTCTAATAAACCATGTAAAAAAGCACCCGCTGATTTTGATTGATCAACCCCAGATTCTGTAGCAAATAATATGGCACTAATTGTGTTTTTATCGATTGCTTTTAAAATAGGAGCAACCGCTTTAGCGGCTAGAGTAACAATGTCTTCATCAGGTGGGGCAATCGACATTTTGTCTTGCCCTATACCTTGGTAGTATTTATTTACATCAATATTTTTTTCTTCAGCATAAGTATCTAACCCTAGTACATAATCTGAAGTAGAAAAATGAATTAAATCAATTCCAACTGTCATTCAATCAAAGTTTCCTGTAAAAAAAGGTCAGCCGTGCTTGGCACACCTAATAAAAACTGAGCTACGCGGTATTGTTGGCGTAGCTGTTGTATTTTGTATTGTACTTCTGTTGCCGATACTATGGCGGGTTCTAGGAACGGAGATGCCATACCGCAAATGCAACCACCCATTATAACCGATTTAATCATGTCTATGCCATTTCGTAAGCCACCACTGGCAATAAAATTAGCCTGACCTTGATATGGGCGTGCAATTTTTAATGATTCTACCGTGGTTAAGCCCCAGTCTTGGAACAAAATTCCTAAAGAATCCGCTGTTATATTTTCTGTACGGTGTGCTTCTATTCGGCTCCATGAAGTACCTCCTCGACCAGCAACATCAAACCAGTTGATACCTGCTTTAATACCGAGTTGAAGGTCTTTTTCAGACAGCCCACAACCGACTTCTTTTAATATTATAGGCACAGAAAGTTGTTTAGCCAGTTGTTCTATTTTTTCAGCCAAGCCTGAAAAGTTGGTGTTGCCTTCTGGTTGAATCAACTCTTGTAAAGGGTTTAGGTGTAAATATAACGCATCTGCTTGTAGGGTTTCGACCATTTTGGTGGCTTCATCAAGACCATAATCATAATTTAACTGAACCGCTCCCATGTTGGCTATTAGCGGAATAGTCGGAGCATATTGACGTAGTTGAAAGCTTTTAATGGCGTCTTGATTAGAAATCATCGTTCTTTGTGAGCCAACGGCTAGGGCAACCTGTTCTTTTTCAGCCGCTAGAGCAAGATTTTTATTAATTTGTACAAGGTTGTCAGCTGCTCCGCCAGTCATCGATGAAATTAACAGCGGAAAGGAAAGTGTTTTGTGTAAAAACTCGGTGCTAGAATCTATTTCATCAAAATTTAATTCGGGTAAAGCTCGGTGGGTTAATTTGATTGCATCAAAGCCAGACGCATTACGTTCAATAGCGGAATCGGTCAAAATAGCTTTAATATGCTGTTGCTTACGTTGGGTAATTTGTGAAATCACAGGAGACTCTCTATCGCTCAAGTTTTAAGTGAGCAGACATTAACTCACCAGGGTTAGTTTGTGCCGCTAATAGCGATAATTCGCCACAAAGAGCGGCAGCGCCTGCAATACAAGCCAGGCGACGTGAATTTTCACCAGGGGCGGTATCCGTTTTTGTACAACCAAGTTGTTCTAAGTTGGCTAATACAAAGTCTAATCCCTTACCATTTCCCACCGTACCTACAATGAGGTTGGGTAGAGTGGTTGAAAAATATAAATTGCCATCATCGGTAACATCAACATGGTTAATCGCTTGAGAGCCTTCTACAATATTGGCTGCATCTTGCCCAGTAGCAATATAAAAAGCCAGTAACATATTGGCAACATGGGCATTCGCCGTGCGTAGACCACCTGATACAATGCTGCCTATTAAATCTTTTTTAATGTGTAATTCTTTAATCGCTTCAGGGGTGGTTTTTAGAAACCGTTGGCACAGTTTACGAGGAATAGTCACTTCACACACCACGTTTTTACCACGCCCTAGAATACCATTGACCGCAGAAACTTTTTTATCGGTACAATAATTTGCCGAAATAGAAACATAAGACAGTTTTGGGTATTGTTTTAATAACCAAGGAATAAGTTGATCGGCGGCATTGGTAACCATATTATGCCCAGAAGCATCGCTGGTACTAAACTCTAATCTAAGGTAAATTAAATTGCCCACTACTTGTGAATTAAGTCCAATTAATTTAGCATAGTTACTTGATAGAGCAACAATTTCTTGTAAATCATCTGGGCGTTGTTTAATGCTTTGTAAAGCGTCTCGAGCAATACTGGCATTGTCAGCTTCCAACAAAATAGAGCGGGTCATTCGCTCATCCATTAGAGTGACTCTAATACCACCAGCGTGCAAGGCGACTCTAGCACCGCGATCTACAGAAGGCCACAAAGGGCTTTCATAAGTTGCCAAGGGAACCATTAGCTCATCTGTTTCGACATCTCCTATCAGCTTGAAAGGACCAACCGATTGCATTGGTATACTAGCAAATTGTTTCGTTTCCATGAATTGATGATTTTCCGTTTAATTTGGCTAAATTTTGGGGTATTATATCGTGGAACATGCACGTGGAATTTGAATAATTTAAAAAAAAGGAAAATAAAAATGGCAATGGCAACCGCAAGACACATTTTAGTAGATACCGAAGAACAAGCTCAAGGACTAAAAGATGAGATTTTAGCAGGAGGAGATTTTGCAGTATTGGCAGCGGCCGCTTCACAATGTCCATCGGGTAAAAGTGGTGGCGACTTAGGTCAGTTTGGTCCAGGAATGATGGTGCCAGAATTTGACAAGGTTTGCTTCTCTGCTGATATTGGTGAAGTGGTTGGGCCGATTAAAACCTCATTTGGTTATCATCTAATTGAAGTAACTGAACGTAGTTAATTCCAAGGCCTAGTAATGAAGTTTATAGGCATTGTTAATATTGTTGTTTTATGTTGTTGTTTTATGTTGTATTGCTTCTTTATCACAGGCAAATACATCAAAAGCTTCCATTGCTATGCCAGATAAATTCAGTGCTAAGGTTGCAGAAAATATATTAGCTAAAGGCGGAAATGCAATTGATGCAGCGGTAGCGGATTCATTTGTACTTGCCGTAACCTATCCCGAAGCAGGCAATATTGGTGGCGGTGGTTTTATGACCATTTTTGCTACTCAAAAATCCCCTCCT
>CAZZKU010000059.1:0-6754 GCA_964654635.1 uncultured Piscirickettsiaceae bacterium
AAAGCCAAGCAAGAAGCTAAACAAGCCGAACAAAAAAGAGCAGAGGCAAGCAAGAAAGCAGCGGAAGCTAAAAAAATTAGAGAGCAAGAAGAGGCTAAATCTAAAAAAATAGCAATAGAGATAAAGGCTAAGGCGGCAGAAAAAGCTAGGTTAGAAAAAGATGCGATAGCCGCTAAAATTTTACATGATAAAGAAGTTAAGGCAGCTAATTTGCAACGCCAAAAAGATGAAGAAGATGCTTTGCAACGAGAATTTTTAAGAGAGCAAGAAATGGTAGAATTAAGAGAAGCTTATATTTCTAACATTGCCGCAAAGGTAAGGCAGAATTGGCGTAGTGCCGCTAAAGTATCGGATCAAGCAGAATGTAGGATTTCGGTAACTCAAACTCCACAAGGTAATGTTAGTAGTGTGAAGATTCATAGTTGTAATCAGTATGCCACACCACAGTTTAAAAAAGATGCAGAAAGAGCGGTGTATCGTTCACAACCTTTGCCACAACCACCGATAGAAGAGCTGTTTGAACGTAATATTACTTTTATATTCCAACCTTAATTAAAAAGAGTCTTATGAGAATTATATGAAAATTATTCTACCCATTATTACTGTTATTTTTCTTAGCTGGAACAGCTTTGCGGTGGCAAGTCTGACTATTGAAATAGACCAAAGTTCTAATAACGCCCAGCCAATCGCGGTTATTCCTTTTGTAACTAAAATTACAGCTAAAGAGGGGGCGGCATTACCTAAAACAAATATAGCAAAAGTAATTAGTGACAACCTTTATCGGAGCGGAAAATTTAAAGCTTTGCCTCTACACCGCTTACCAGCACAACCTACAACCATATCTGAAATTGATTATGCCCAATGGCGACCTTTAGGTGTAGAGGGTTTATTAATAGGTAAGGTAACGCTTAATGAACGAGGTTTGTATGATATTGAAATTCGTTTTATTGATTTATTAAGAAAACAGCAGGTAGTCGACAAGCAGTGGCAAGACGTACCTGAAAACTTATTAAGGCAAGTTGCCCATAAAATGAGTGACTATATTTACCAAGAGCTAACGGGAATACGTGGTGCATTTAACACTAAAATAGCCTATGTAACCGTTAAAAAACGTAATAAAAAACGTTTATTTACCTTAGAAATATCAGATTCAGACGGGCATAATGCACAACCTATTTTAAAATCAAGCCGTCCCATTATGTCGCCAAGCTGGTCAGCAGATGGAGAAAAATTGGCCTATGTTACTTTTGAAAACGGGCGTTCTGAAATTGTTGTTCAAAATATCAAGGATAAAACACGAGAGATTGTTGCCAGTTTTAAAGGGATTAATGGAGCACCAGCCTGGTCGCCAGATGGAAAAAGTTTGGTAATGACCTTATCTAAAGCGGGTTCGGCAGATATTTATATTATGAACCTAGCCAGTAAAAAACTGCGTCGTTTAACTAGAAATTTTGCCATAGAAACCGAAGCCGTTTGGTCAGCAAACGGACATTCTTTATTTTTTAATTCAGACCGCCGTGGGCAACCACAAATTTTCCAGGTGTTTTTAGACACGGGTGAAATTAGACGAATTTCTTTTGAAGGACGTTATAATGCCAATCCAGCAGTCTCTCCCGATGGGCGTTATGTGGCAATGGTCAACTTAACCAAAGGATTTAATATTGGCTTGTTAGATTTATACACCAGCGAATTTAATATTATCACTAATACCTATTTAGATGAGTCTCCTAGCTTTTCACCGAATGGTGAAATGATTTTATATGCAATGAACCACAAAGGCAAAGCACGCTTAGCCGTGGTAGCAATCGACAACAGTGTCACCCAAATTTTAAGTGTCCAAGATGGCGAAGTTCGCTCACCATCTTGGGGTCCTTTCAGAGATTAAACTTAAAACTTATTTCGGAGATAAAAAATGATAGCTTCTAAACAAATATTATTGCCTTTAGGGGTGGTTGTCCTTTCACTTACCTTAACCGCTTGTGGTGGAAACCCTAAAAAAGATTTAGATAAAAGTGCTTCGGATGCTGTTGAAGAATCCGCTAGCTCAGAAATAACCAATTTAGAAAAAAGCCCCGATGGATGTTCCGGAGTAGAAGTCCTTGGTGCAAGCCCTGATGGAACGGTTCAATCAGATGTTTTAGGAGCAAATCTTGACGATGGTGTTGATTCAAAAGAAGTAGGGCATAGCGATTTAGGCACACAGTTTCAGCCAATTATATTTTTTGGTTATGATCAATTTTCAATTAACGATGAAGGTTTAGCCACGGTAAAACATTACGCAACTATTTTAGAGCAAGCTGAAAACAAAAATATCCAACTAATAGGGCATACTGATGAAAGAGGTACGCCAGAGTACAACTTAGCATTAGGTGAAAAAAGAGCCAAATCGGTTGAAGAGGCGTTTATGTTGTATGGTGTGAATGCCAATAGAATTGAAGTGATTACTTTAGGCGAAGAGCAACCTTTGATTGATCAATTAAATGAAGCAGCCTGGGCAAAAAATAGACGGGTTGAAATTAACATAAAATAGACAGTATAAAATCATGAATAAAAAAATAGTCGTAAGCACCTTAGTTTTAACTTTATCAATGTCATTGCCTTTATTGGCACAGCAGCAAACGTTAGAAGAAAGAATTAATCGATTAGAGCGTATAACGGACAATCCCGTGCTAATCCAGCTAAGTAGAAAGCTGGGTCAACAGCAGTCTGAAATACAAGAATTACAGAATAAAATCGACCATTTAGAGCGTAAACTTAGCCAATTAAGCACAAAAGAAGACAAAAGATATAAAGAGTCCGATGACCGCTTAAGCCGGCTTGAATCTCTCTCCCGTTCAGGCTCCTTAATTGCCAAAGAGACCTTGTTAAATAAGCCAGAAATAAAGGCAGAAAAGGCAAAAGAGATTGAAGTTCTCCCAGCAACTGAAACTGAAAAACTAGCCTATCAAGCCGCTTTTTCATTAATCAAAGAAAAAGATTTTAAAGGAGCATTAACCTCTTTTAAAAACTTTAGAAAAACTTACCCATCAAGCAGCTTAGCCAGCAACGCCTCTTACTGGGCAGGAGAAGCCAGTCTTTCTTTGGGAAACAGTCAGCAAGCGTTAAAGCATTTTTTAGATGTGGTGAACAGCTACCCTAGCTCAAATAAAGCCGCCGATGCTCTATTACGAGCAGGAGATACTTATAAGCGTTTAGAAGATAAAGAGCAGGCCAAAGCCACTTTTAAAAAGGTGATTAAATCCTACCCAAATTCAAGAGCCGCTAAAAAATCAGCAAGCCGATTAAAAGGTATGCCTTGAAATGAATAAAAAAGCAGTTGTATTACTTTCAGGTGGCTTGGATTCTAGCACTATTTTAGCCATAGCCAGTTCAGAAGGTTATGAATGTCATACCTTAAGTTTTGACTATGGACAGCGTCATCAAGTAGAGCTAGAAGCTGCAAAAAAAATAGCCCAATATTTTTCTGTTGCCAGTCATCGTATTATGCAAATGAACATGCAAGCGATTGGGGGTTCGGCTTTAACCAATAGTGAAATTGAAGTGCCTATTGATGGCGTGGTAGAAAATGAAATCCCTGTTACCTACGTTCCTGCTCGTAATACCGTGTTTTTATCTTACGCACTCGCCTTAGCTGAGGTGGTTGATGCTGATAACATCTTCATCGGTGTCAATTCGGTGGATTATTCTGGCTACCCTGATTGTCGTCCTGAATACATTGCCGCATTTGAAATTATGGCAAACCTAGCCACTAAAAAAGGGGTAGAAGGTCAGCCCGTCAGTATTCAAACCCCTTTAATAAGCTTAACTAAAAGTGAAATAATTAAATTGGGTTCAAGCTTGGGAGTAGATTATTCTCAAACAATTTCTTGTTACCAAGCTAATATCGAAGGTCTTGCTTGCGGTAAATGTGACTCTTGTCGCTTAAGAAAGCAGGGTTTTACAGAAGCAGGTATAGAGGATACAACAGCGTATGCTTAATTTTAGGAGTAAAGAATGTTAAATTATAAAAAAACTTCTCTACAACCTTTAAAGCCTAAAATTATTTTTATAATGATTCTATTTATATTCCTAATTTCATTGTTTTCAATCAATATACTTGTTGAAAAAAATAAGCTCATCAAACAAAGTGAAAGTGCTTTAGCAGACATTGATTTTATTTTACCTTACACTTATCTTATTAATTCTTTGGCGAATGAGCGAGGAAAATTTAATGGTTTTTTAAATCAAGGAAGTTTTGAGAGTGAGTTAAAGCATGCGTTTAAACAGACAGAACTTGATATTGCAGATTTACCCACGGTGTTAGAAAGCGTACCTAAACATTATACAAATGAAGTGGCCGATATCAAAAGTTTTTTAACTGAGTTGGTTTCTTTAAGAAATTTAGCCCTTAATGAACCCTCTAATGTAGAGCTTAGCCAGCGGTTATTTGATAAGTATGGCGATGCTATAAAAAAGATTTACCGTTTAATATCAACTTTTCAGTTGAATCAAGAAGATATTGAAGTGGCTATAATGTTAAATTCTTGGTTACAGTTGGAGACCCTTAAGGAGTATTTTGCCAGAGAAAGAGGGTTTCGATACGGGCTACTGTTTAAAAATGAAATAAATGAAATAGAGCGGAAAAAACTATTTTCTTATGTATATTTGCAGGAACGCTTAATGAATCTACCAGTTTCATTAGAAAATAGAAAAATCTTTCTTAATTTAACTTCAGGTGCTGAGGCAGAAAGGTTTGCAGATATTCGTAATGATGTAAATATTTCCCCTGAAAAATGGTGGTCAAGCTCAACCAGAAGAATACATCTTATCCAATATCATATTAACTTAGGAATTGCTAAAGTACGAAACCAGTTGATTTCTAACGTTCAAGACCTTAAATCTGAGCAAATTGTTTATGTTTCTTTATTGTTAGGTCTGTTTTTTCTGTTACTTGTCTTTTTTTGGAAAATACTTCGCCAAGTAGTTTTGCAAATTAATATACTTAACCATAATGTAAAATTAATTGGGCTTGAAAATACTGCCATTACTCTGAAAGAGCCTATTTATAATGATGAAATAGGGGGGTTGATAAAAAAACTAAACAAGATGATTGTAGAAAGTAGGGCTTCGGTAGCAAATTTAATTTTATTTGAGGCTGTTTTTTTAAATATCGAGCAAATGATTTTAATTACAGATAAAAACAATAAAATTATTTTCGTAAATAAATCGTTTGAAAAAACCTATGGTTACTCAAAGCAAGAACTTATGGGGAAAGAACCCAAAATCATTAGCCCTATAAAACATGAAGAAAATAAACAGGGAGTAATTTGGAATAAAAATAAAGCTGGTGAGAAATTTCCAGTAGAGTTAAGCCTAACATCACTAAAAGATAACAATAATCAGCTAACTAATTACATAGCAATAATTTCTGATATCTCTATTCGTTTTGAAAATGATAAAAAAATATGGCATCAAGCCAATGTTGATGCTTTAACTGGCTTATATAACCGCCAATACTTAATTGATTCTTTAGAGCATTCTATCTCTATAGCTAAAAGAAACAATAATATGTTAGCGGTTTTGTTCATTGACCTAGATGGCTTTAAATTAGTGAATGATTTGCAAGGACACAAAGCAGGAGATAATTTATTAAAGCATATTGCAAAGCAATTGCTTGCCAGTGTTCGAGAAACCGATACCGTAGCAAGGCTAGGTGGCGATGAAATGATTGTTGTTCTAACAGATGTATCCGATTTAATTCAAGTAAAAAAAATAGCATCTAAAATACTTAAGGCAATTACTAAGTCATTTAGGTACAAGAAAGTAGATATATCGGTTACAGCTAGTGTTGGTGTTTCTATTTTCTCAACAGAAACCCCCGATGTTTTGGTGGATGAGCTTATTCAGCAAGCTGATACTGCCATGTATCACGCAAAAGAGTTAGGAAAAAACAGGGTAGAGTTTTATCAAGATGACCAGCACCAAAAAATTGTAACCATGGTTAAAACCCATGAAGAGTTGTTGCTTGCGATTAATAATAATGAGCTTAGGTTGTATTACCAGCCTATTATTGATTTAAAAACCAATAAAACAGTTGGTGCAGAAGCATTAGTAAGATGGCAGCATCCAGAAAAAGGGTTGATTTTTCCAGACCAGTTTATTTCAATAGCAGAAAAAATGGGTTCGATTATCCCGCTTGGTGAATGGGTTCTAAATGAAGCCTATAGACAAGGGGTTGAGTGGAAGAAATTGGCAGCGTTTAAAAACTTCAATTTAACAGTTAACCTCTCGTCCAAGCAGTGCCAAGATAGTTTTAAAGAGATATTAAAACTTTTGAAAAAGATTACACAGGGTTGCGAGCAACAAAACATAGCCAATTTTTTACAAATTGAAGTAACTGAAAGTGTCTTGGTTGATGATGATAATCTAATTGATAACTTTTATAAAATAAAAGATTTAGGGTTTAAATTGTTAATTGATGATTTTGGTACGGGGTATTCCTCATTAAGTTATCTTAAAAAATTTCCAGTAGATAAATTAAAAATAGATAGAGCGTTTATTAAAGATATTGAAAGTGATGAAGAAAGTTTACCTTTAGTAAAAGCAATTATCTCTTTGTCGCATGCTTTAAAAATTGAAGTGGTTGCAGAGGGTGTTGAAACTAAATTGCATAGAGATTTATTAACTGAACTTGATTGTAATTATGCACAGGGTTATTTTTATTCTAAGCCTATACCAGCAGCAGAGTTCAAAAAGACATATTTAAATAGCTTAA
>CAZZKU010000060.1:0-6750 GCA_964654635.1 uncultured Piscirickettsiaceae bacterium
CTTAAAAACTATTTTTGAACTAGTTTATCAACTAATTTCCACAAGTTATCTCGGCTGGTTGCCATAGGCACATCGGTGATGTATTTTCCGTTAATAATAATTGCTGGCACACCATTAATAGCATATTGTCCAGTTCTTACTTTGGCTTTTTGCACCATTTGGTCTACTTGAAAACTTTTAAACATCTGCTCATATTTTTTGCCATCAATACCCATCGGGGCAACAAACTTTTTAAGAGACGTTAAATCAAATATTTTTTTGTTATCACGCTGAATAGCATCAAAATAAGCTATATGAAAACGTTCTTCTATGCCTAAAGCTTTAGCGGTATAAAAAACCCTTGCCATAAATACCCAATTAGGGTTGTTTAATACTGCTGGCATACGCTCAAAATGGACATCTTTAGGTTTGGTTTTTAACCATTTATTGATACTGGGTTTCAGTTGATAACAATGTGGGCAACCATAAAAAAAAACTTCAGTAACCTGTTTTTTATGTGGAGCAATTGAGACAACTTTATTTACATCTTTATAATGAATACCTTTTACAAAGTCTATATTATCATTGCCCATAACTTGAAATGATAATAAAGAAATAGCACTGGCTAAAAGAATAACCAGTGAAGTTTTATATTGTTTTTTCATCTTTTATAATTCTCCGTAAGAGTGAAGTCCAGACAAGAATATATTAACACCGATAAAAGCAAAAGTAGTTATAAATAAACCGACTACTGCCCACCAAGCCATAACTGTTCCACTCCAACCTTTGGTTAGGCGAATATGTAACCAGGCGGCATAGTTAAGCCAGACAATCAATGCCCAAGTTTCTTTTGGATCCCAAGACCAATAACCACCCCAAGCTTCAGCTGCCCACATAGCACCTAATACGGTTGCAATGGTAAAAAAGGCAAAGCCAATTGCAATAGGTTTGTACATGAAATCATCCATCACTTCTCGTGAGGGCATGTCTTTAATGAAGGTTGAATTTGGGTTTATTTGGTAAACTTTTTCTTTTATTAAATAAGCCATTCCAACCATAGCAGCAATAGCAAACCCACCATATCCAACAAAGTTAGCGGGAACATGTACCTTCATCCACCAACTTTTTAAAGCAGGCACTAGCGGTTGTATAACATGAGCATCTCTATCAAAAGTATACCAAAGTAAAAATGTGATAGCTGCGGTGACAACTAACATCACAAAACCACCTAACGCCTTGGTTTTCGCTTTTTCTTCATAATATAAATACATTACAGCAGTAACTACAATAAAAAGAATAAAGGCATCATAAAGGGTACTAATGGGTATTTGACCATAATCAACATTAATAAGATAAGACTCTCGCCACCTAACCATCATGCCAACAAAAGCTGCAACCGTACCTGACCAGGTTAAAAAGGTAGCAACTTTTCCTATATATTCAGAGCTTGAAAAAAGGTGCACAAAGTAGGTAATGGTGGCAAATATATAGAGAACACTCATCCACATCGTGGCAGATTGGCTAGATATTAAGTATTTAAGAAAGAAAGATTGTTCGTTGGCCGATATTTGATTATCGTAACTGGCGTATATCCAAATAGCAGTCAATGAGATAGCAGTAACCCAATAGCTAAGCATTTTAATGCTATGCCAAAACCGCCCTAAAAATATTAATGATATAGATACGCCTATTAATATCCAAATTTCATAAATATCTTTTATATGACCTAGTTGTAACCAAGAAAAAATACTGCCACCTATTATAAATATAATCCATATTATTTCCTTGATAGAAAAAGGATTTTCTTTTGATTCTTTGTTTATATTTTTATCTAAAGTCCCCATGTTACTCTCTCCCTTTTAAATCATTTTTTATTATATTTGCCAGTTTAGCAAATTCATGTTTATTTTCTGGTAAATCCCTAGAATCTTTACCAGCAACGGTTATCGTATTATCTGTTGAAGAATACGCAATCCAAATACGTTTTTGACGTAAGTAAAATAAAATAAATATGCCGATGATAAGTAAAGTGCTGCCAAAAAATACGGTATTTTTACCCGGTGACTTGGTTATCTGTAAGCCAGTTGCTTCAATATGTTCAAACGAAGTCAGTTCAAAATATAAAGGTGGACCATATTTAGAAAGAGAATTAATCACTACTATCGCGTCTTCAAACCATTGTTTATCAAATTCTGATAATTTTTTAGTTTCGGGCTCTATAGGTTCAACCAATTCTAAATAAATGATTTGAAGCGCTAAACTTACTTGGTCAAAATAATACTCTTTTACTTTCTCACGTTCATGCTTGGGTACATTATTTTCTATAAATAAATTAATTCCTTCAAAGCCTTTTTGACGAAATAATACTAATAGTTGGTTTAATAATCGAATTTGTAAATTATAAGTTTCAGCATCCATTCCAAGTGTTTTGGGTATGGCTTCCTTTAAAATATCTGTCGATTTTTTTGAATTATTTATAAGAGCTAAAAATTCAAAAAAGCGTTCTTTTGAACGATTTTCATCAGCTGGAATAAATAAATAAAGGAAAGGTTTTGCTTGAGATGTCCGCATGCCCGTCATAAAAAATAAACGACCATCTTGTTTATTGGGCATCATAAAGTTTTCATACTCCCAAGCTTTACCTTGGTCATTCCTTACTTTAAATACAATAGAGGGTCCATTGTTATGCATTTTCCGACCTGTTTTAGCCATATTTTCTGCAGAATTAGGCACAATATTAAACAGCCTAAAATCATTAAACTCGGCTTTATAAGTTCCCCGAGGCGTTTTAAGTGGTTTAATCGCACCCACCCTGGTATTTAACTCAAGAGGATTTGATTCAGGAGCCATCAAAGGGTGAACTTTTAAAGATAATTTAGAGCCACCATCACCAAAAGAAGATTGGTAAATAGCAAAGTTTTTGTAATATAACGGTTTATTAACACTAATGGTCTCTGTAATAACCTTATCAGAATCAGGAAAGGTTAAAACAAGGTCAGACTCATATGACTTGGGCATGCCCGTATCATAATATTCAATACGAAAATCTTTAACTTTTATATTAAAGGGCAGCTGTTGAACTAAAAAACCTTTACCATAAGGTAAGAATAATATATCGGTTTCCTGTCCTTCAGCAACACTGACCGAACCCCGAAATGAAAAATTGTCTTCAGCAACCCAAGATTTTTTAGGTATTTCAGCTAGGGTAACAGAGCGTGTTTCAGCCACTAAATTACCTGTTAATTCACGGTACTTTAATAAAAAATTGCTGTCAAATAACGCGCCGATACAAATAACAATAATAGATACATGAGTAAGAATATAACCAATTTTATTATAGCGGCCTTTCATTCCAGCCACGGTTACGCCATTTTCACGTTGGTGAGTTTTTGTTTTAAAGCCATTTTCTTTTAAAATAAGTTTGGCTTTTTCTTCATCGAAGAAATCGGCAGAATAGGTTTCTGAATAAGGTTGATGTTTGTAAGCATTAATAGACATTTTTTCACTAAACTGCCTCATGTCTCGCAAAAAACCAGGGCTATTTCTACCAACGCAGACAGCCGTAGAAATAAGTAAAAATATTAAAACCAAAACAAACCAAGCTGCCCCATAGACATGGAACAAACCAAGTGAATTAAATACTTGTGTCCAAAAAGGACCAAATTTTAAAATATAATCTTGAAAAACTTGGTTTTGTTGCAAAATAGTGCCAATAACAGAAGCAATAGCAAGCATCATCAATAGCGTAATGGCTAGATTCATTGAACCTAAAAATTGTAAAAAAGGCCTTTGAAAAAAAGGTTTTTTAGCGGTTTTTGGTTGACTATTTAATTTTTTAATATCTGTTTTAGGCATTTAATTTTTAGTTTTTTAATGGCAAGCTATAAAGGATTGTAGAGTATACTTCCTTTCTAATAATTGATAAAGAATGACGAAATATTATGCAGCACCCTCTATACAAAAAAGCATTGTACTTAAAATCGGCTCCTGATCTAGCCCACTGCCCGCCAGATGAAGGCTTTGAGGTCGCTTTTGCAGGGCGATCAAATGCAGGAAAATCTAGTGCTTTAAATGTAATTACCTCGCAAAAATCATTAGCAAGAATTAGTAAAACACCTGGCAGAACCCAAATGTTAAACTTTTTTGAGTGTGATGAAGAGCATAAATTAGTCGATTTACCCGGTTATGGCTTTGCTAAAGTAAATTTAAAAGTTAAAAAAGCCTGGGAAGTTGGTTTATCTGCCTACATTGAAGAACGTGAAGCATTAAAAGGGATTATTTTATTAATGGATGCAAGAATGCCCCCTACCGATATAGATATGGTGATGCTCGATTGGACTCTCACATTAGACCTACCTGTCCATGTGCTTTTAACCAAAAGTGATAAGCTTAAAAAAGGCCCAGCACAAAGTAACCTATTAAAGCTAACCAAGATGCTTGATGAAAAATACCCGCATGCAACCGCACAGCTATTTTCTTCGTTAAAAAAACAGGGGCTAGAACAAGTTTGGCAACAATTAGATAGTTGGATGGAGTACCAAAAACCTGCCAAAATTAAAAAAGAGCAAAAAAAGGTACTAGTTGGTGAAAATGGCAAGCCTTTAAAAAGGCATCAAATAAGAACTTTAGAAGAACTTGCTAAAAACGATAACCCGCTTTAATAGAATAAGTTGGCACTTCGCCTATTTGCTGTGCGGATATTAATAAATCCATAACCAAAAGATTAACATTTACTCCTACTGCTAATTTAAGCAAGGAACTATTCACCTCTTTTAATTCCCCAGCAGCTCCTTGGTTAGTTACTTTCGTCTGAACGTTGCTTGAAACCATGCCGATTGATGCATAGGGGGTAAAGTTAAAAAAACCTTTAGAAACACCCAAATCTAAACCATGGCTATTATATCTAATTGCTTTAATCCCATTGGTTTGAGTGTAATGCCCTGTTAATCCAATAGCAGGCAGGCTTGTTGTGCCATCAAATAATGCCCAGCTAATATTGCCACCCCAAGTGCTGATATTACTAGCTGGAACAAAGGTATAGTCAACACCGACATCAACATCAAAAGGCAAGCCTTTTACCGCTGAAAGAATGTAGGTTTCCATTGTTCTGCCACCATTTGATGAGACAGAAGCCATTTGCTTATGCTTTAAAGTAGAAATATTACCCGTAAAACCAAGATCAAACCCTGCCAAGCCTAACGGTTCAGCAGGGCGGATAGTTTTATAAGCCAAGGCTCCCGTTAAGTCGGAAGCAAAGTCTTTAAAACTCTCTTGAGAATTAAAGTTAAGGTAATCAATATTATTTTTAGCCGCTTGCGCAATAGTAGGTAAAACCAATATTGCGATTACAAATAGTATTTTATACAACGATCCCACCTAGGTTAACTATTAGAAATAAACCTCAAGCCCTATATTTGCCATAAAGGCTTCAGGAATCTCATCAGGATCTCCGCTTATCGCTTTACCTATATCATCAAAGTTAGCAAAACCTAAATCTAGGTTAAGTGGTCCCCAAGTAAATCCAGGCGTAATATAGCTACGCTGATCGCCCGCTAAATTGGTTCTATAGCCTAAGCGAACATCAGGAATAAGCGCATGAACCCAGCTGCCACTCGCATCAGCGGCATAGGCAACACTAATCGTTGCCCACTGATATTCTTGGCTGACTAAATCTTTTGCCGAGTTTAAATCGTATGAAGCAGCCGCAGACCAGTGTCGGTTTTCTGAATAGACCGCACCCTCAATACGAGCTTGCGGAGCCAATTCAACTTCTTCTTTTAAAGACACATGATTCGCAAACACCCTTTCAGAAGCCCCCTGTGCATCATTGGTTTCGCCCAAAGGGTTGTACTTGAAAGTAGGGCTGTTTATGTTCATTAAGCTTAACCCTGCCATCCAATTTTCTGCAAACCATTGTGCGCCAATATCAACCCCGAAATTGGTATCGGTATCAGAAATATCAGTATGTTTTTTTAAGTCTTCATCTAGTTGCTCTGAAATATCATCGCCTCTTGAAGCAGCGGTTAGATATTTATCTAAGTTACTAATAGATTTAACCAAATTTGCCTGAATCATTTTGGCACGCACCCCTACTGAAAGGCGACCATGTTGGTTTTCAAAAAATTGATGACCATAATTAATAGCCGCCTCTTTGGTGGTAACGGTTTTAATATAAATAGCGGTATTAATATCTAAACCATTCGCAATCATATCGTCAACACTGGCTGTAGGGTTGTTAGTTAGGTAGGCTGTTTTAAGGTTAATAGGCGTGTCTCCTGCTAAAATAGACTGGCGTCCAATAGCTGAACCTGATAATTCAAACCCCAGTCCACCTAATTCATTGTTAGTAGCCACAATCGGTAATGAGGCTACAAAATCTTGTTGTGCATAAAAAGAGTCTCTGGTATCTAAGAGCAGCGTATTTAAATTGTCTTTTATCTCGGTTGCTTTTGCTAAAGCGGTAAAAGGATTATTATCAAAATTTTCCAGTAACGGCTTAACATCGGCTTTATATTGATTGTTTAAGGTAGAAAAGTCATTTTGCTTGATTCGCACACCAATAGAAAGTCCAATACCGTAATTATTTTCTTCATGCAAATTTCCACCCACCCAAGAAGGGTTGGCAACAGTTGAAAATATAGTATGGTTGTTACTGGCATCGCCATAACCCAAGTTAGGTCCAACAGGAATCGTGTTAGAAGAAGCGAGAGCAGAACCACTTCCGCTGATAGCAACCAGAGTTGCGATTGATAGTAATTTTAATTTCATGGA
>CAZZKU010000061.1:0-6492 GCA_964654635.1 uncultured Piscirickettsiaceae bacterium
AAAGAACAGACTGAAAACATGCTTGGAGCTGATTGGCAAACTAAATTAACCACTCAGCCTACTTTAATTCCAGGTTTAATGAGAGCCAATTTACAAGTAAGCTTAAAAGGTGATAAAGCCGTTGTTGCCGAGGTGGTTTCCATTGTCGGAAAATAGCCCTTCGCATAAAAACCCCCAAGCAGGGTTTACACTAATTGAGCTAATGATAGCGATGAGTATTTCGGCAATATTGGCAGTACTGTCCTATCAATCTATTAGTCAAGTGGTGGCAGTAAAATCGGCTACTGAACAATCGGTAGAAGATTTTAGTAAATTACAACGGGTTATTTGGTGGATAGAACAAGATTTAACCCAGCTTTCTCCTAGAGCGATTCAAGATGAGCTAGGTGGGAGTTTACCAGCTTATCAAGCTCAAGGTCAAGGCGTTGAAATGACCAGAATAGCAGTTTATCCTTCTCCCCACGGAATATCGGGTTTGGTTAGAGTCGGTTATCAGTTAGAGGATGAAACGCTATACCGAATTATTTGGCCCGTGTTAGACCGAGCGCCTGATACTGAACCAAGGCGAATGGCAGTATTAAAAAATGTAGAATCATTTAGCATTAGACAGTTAAATGATAAAAACAGTTGGCAAGACAGTTGGCCAATTGGCGAGCAAAGCAATACCAGTTTGCCTAAGTTAATTGAAATGACTTTAAGCCTAAAAGGGCAGGGAAAAATAAGAAGAATCTTTCCAGGAGTGGATGGTTTGCCGGTAGCAAGAAATGCAAATTAGCAAAAATAACCAGCAAGGATTTGCTCTTATTACGGTTTTGTTAATTGTTGCTTTAATTACTATTATTGCGACACAGTTGATTTACCAGCAATCGTTAACTATTCAACGTAGTGCTAATATGTTGCATCAAGCACAAGCCAATGCCGTTTCTTTTGGTTTAGAAACTTGGATAAAAAAAGGTTTAAGATTGGATGCGGAATCAAGTGATATTGACCATTTAGAAGAAGAATGGGCAAGACCAATGATAGCGATTCCATTTGAAGAAGGCGATATTTCAGGTCAGTTGTTTGATTTGCAAGCAAAAATAAACTTGAATAACTTAGCCGAACCTACAAAAGAAGAGCGAGAACTTTGGCAAGCCATTGTTAAGCGTTTCTTTATTAACCAAGAACTAGAGGAAAGTTTGGAAGCGGTTGTATCTGACTGGGTTGATGAGGACAATAATGCTTTATTAGGTGGTGCGGAATCGGATACTTATTTGTTAAGGTCACCCGCTTATAGAGCGGCAAACCAAAAGTTGGTATTGGTGCAAGAGTTGGGTCTGCTTGAGGGATTTAGCCCTGCGGTTATCGCAAAAATAACCCCGAATGTTGCAACTTTGCCTGCGATAACGAAAATTAACATTAACACCGCAAATGAAACGGTATTAATCGCATTGGCAGATTGGATGACAGCAGAAATAGCCAACAATTGGATTACAGAACGTAAATTAAACCCTGCTAAAGAAACTGCGGATTTTAGAAAGTTTATGGTTGAAGCCACCGCTTTTGAAGATGATGAAGTTAATCAAGACCTACCTGATACGATTATTAGCGTAACCAGCCAATTTTTTTATTTAGAAGGTAGAGTGAATTATGGAAAAGCAAAACAAGCCGTTTCAGCCATATTTATGCGCGAAAACAAAAAACAGGTGAGGTTAATACAAAGATGGGTAGGTATAGCCAGTGATTGAAGCAAGAATGGATATAAATGGACGCCTTGTTTGTGCAAGCCAGCAAGAGGGGAAAGCAAAACCAAGTATTGTGTTTGTACCAACCGAACAAATCACTTTGGTTGAAGTCTTTGTGCCTGGAAAACGAGCGGCTGACTGGAAGCAAGCCCTGCCCTTTGTGTTAGAAGAACAGTTAGCACAACCTATTGAACAACTATTTTTTGCCGTGTTGCATCGACAAACATCGGGCGAAAAAGCAGGTTTTGTTTCGGTTGCGGTAGTCGAAAAAGAACGCTTAAAAAATTGGATAGAAGAACTAAAAGCCCATGATTTAGCCGATGCAGAGTTGGTGCCAGATGTATTTAGTGTTACTTTTTCAACCGAGAAAACCCATGCGGTAATGGTGGATAATAAAGTCCTGGCAAGAACGGCTGAATTTAAAGGTCTAACGGGTACAGAAGAGCTGGTTACTCAGCTAATTCATATCAGTGGTGCTAATCCGCTAGACATTAATGAAAATCATCTTGTTAGCGAAAATAAATTGCCTCTTTTAAAAGCTAAGTCGTTAAGAAAAGGCCAGTTTGCAGTTGCCTCTTCTAATAACAACCAACTGTTTTTGTGGAAATGGCCTTTGTTTTTATTCTTGGCAATACTGGCTGTTGTGATTGCCAGCTATATAATTGAAACCCAAAGACTACAACAACAGCAACAAGCTTATGAAGAACAAACTATCGCTTTGTTTAAACAAATGTTTCCGAATACCAAAAGAATTGTTAACGTACGCGCTCAAACTAAATCTAAGCTTGCTCTACAGCAAGGTGGAAAATCAGAGCAGGGCTTTGCTGAACTTATGAAAAAAATTGAACCTGTTTTAATGCCTTTAATGGCTCAAGGCAAGTTACAAGTAAACGCAATAAGATGGCAGAAACAAAAGTTAACTCTATTATTGTTGGCAGACAATGTTGATACTTTACAGCTTATTACCGATAAATTAAACCAACAGAACCAAGCCGAATTAAAGTTAAAACAGATTACAGCCAGTGAAAAAACCAGCCTGCCAGTAGAAGGAGAAATATATGTTAAGTAATATATGGAACACTCTACTAACACGGATTCAGCAAACGCCAGCCTATGCAAGTTGGCTAGCTCTGCAACAGCGAGAACGCCAGCTAGTTAAAGCTATGTTGGTAATTCTGCTGTTAGCAACTGCTTACTATGTAGTTTGGGAGCCGATAGTTAGTAGCAATCAACAAGCGATTAGCAAATTAAATAACAGCAAAAACACCTGGCTTTGGTTGAATCAACAACAGCAAGCTATGCAATCCACTCAAGGGGGTGTGAAGCAAGTTATTATAGATTCACAATCTAAACTGACCAGTTATATTCAACAACAGATAGCACAGCAAAATATAAAAAATAATGTGAGTAATATCTCGCCAATTAGTTCGGCTAACCGTCGAGGAATTCAAGTTGAGTTTGCCCAAGTAAGTTACCCTAGATTTTTCCGTTGGTTATCTAAAATGGAACAAGAAGGTGTATTGGCAACCGATTTAAAAGTTGAACGACTGGGTGAAGGCATTGTTAAAGCAAGTGTTCAGTTTGAGGTGGCAAACTGATGAAAAAGACTTTATTTATAAGTGTATTTTTTATTACCTTAGCGACTTCTATCGTAGTAAATTTGCCATTAAGTTGGCTGTTAAACCAGCCAAAAATACAACAAATAGTACAACAAAATCTACCTAAAGAAATTGAGCTAACCAACCCAAGCGGAAGCTGGTGGCAAGGTTCGTTAAACGTATCTTTTAGCGAAAACAATAGCCAAAAAGATGCTGGTAATGTTGCTTGGAAATTGAATTGGCTACCACTTTTGCAAGGTAATATAGCGGCTGATTTAGCTTGGACATTAAGCAACCAAACTCTGTTGGCAAAAGTTGATTTTGATGGTGAAAATCTAAAACTAACAAATTTAACTGGAGAAATGCCCGTTAACAGATTAATGTTACTTTCATCTAAAACTGCCATTTTAGCCGATGCAACGGGCGATGTTCATTTTAGAAATTTAGCAATTGATTTTTCATTGCCGAAAAACTGGTTAACCAGCCTTTCAGGAGTCTTGGCGGTAACTGATTTTTCTGCACTGGGTGCTAATTTTGGGCTACTAGAAATAAAGCCGACTATGCAGGGTCAAGATGTTAAGTTAAACTTAACCGGAGGCAGTAAAGCACAAGGTTGGGATTTAACGGGAAATTCGGTATTGCATAAAAACCGTCGCTTTCAATTTAATGTTAAAGTAACCGCACAATCGGATGAAAGTATGCCTGATTGGGTGGCAATAATGATGCCGATGAAAAGCCCAAAATTGGCAGAACTAAAGAAAACAGGGCGCTGGTAATTTATTCAGAATATTGTTATTAAATATGAAACTTGTATTATCTTTATTTATTTATAGCTATCTGTTTTTTCTAACGGGCTGTTCAGGATCGTCAACAGATTCAACCGCTAACAAGGCTCCAGACCCTCTTGCCTCTTCGCAGTGGTATTTATTTAACACTGCTCAATCATCTTTTAGCCAATCTGGACGAGGTGGAACTCCACGGGCAGATATGAATGGTTTTTCATCGAACCAATTAACCCTTGAAAATTATGCCCTTGGTATGTCTGGAAAAGGCATTGAAATAGCCATTATTGATTCAGGGCTAGAAATAGCCCATGAAGATTTGGTCGAAAACGTTATCCCAAATGGTTCTTATAATTTTGCCTTTCCTCATAATGAAAAATCACAACGAGACCCCACCTCTAACGCGCCTAAATCAGAAGGCGATCATGGTACGAGTGTGGCAGGAATTGCTGCGGCGCGGGCAGAAAATGGAACAGGTATTTTTGGTGTAGCACCGAATGCCAAGTTACGCGGATTCAATTTATTAGCCGCTGGAGATTTAAATGCAGAATTGGCTTCGCTGGGTTTTCAATCGGCGGTAGAAAATTTTAATGGTTTACAGAATAAGCAGGTGTCAATTTTTAATAAAAGCTATGGAACTAATCCGAATAAAGTATTGGCTTTATTAAGTAATACCGAGCAAATTCATGCTTCTGCGGTTATAGGTGCAATGCAAGAGGGAACAAGTCAGTTAAGAGATGGCAAGGGAGCTATTTATGTTAAAGCCGCTGGTAATGAGTTTTCGGGTGGCAGTGTATTTAATGAAAATTACTGCTCTGAAGCAATAGCCCATAATGTAACTTGTTATAATTCAAACCAAGAACCTGAAAATGTAACTCCTTACCAAATAATAGTGGGAGCGTTTAATGCTAATGACAAGCGAGCATCTTATAGCAATACCGGTTCTGCTATCTGGATTAGCGGTGCTGGCGGTGAGTTTGGTGTAAACCAGCCCGCTTTAATGACAACCGACCGCTCTGGTTGTGATTCTGGTTATAGTAGAGATAGCGAAAATATTGAGCCTAATACCAGTTTTAACCGTGGTTCTAGCGACAATCTTGAATGTAATTACTATGCATCTTTTAATGGAACTTCAGTGGCTACACCTACGCTAAGTGGTGCGGTTGCTTTAATATTAGAGGCTAATCCTAATGCCCACTGGCGAGATGTTAAATATATTTTGGCAAAATCGGCGCGTAAATTAAACCCTAACTTATCCCCTGTAACAATGAATTTAAATGGTGCTAGTTTTGTCATTGACCAAGCTTGGGAAACCAATAGTGCGGGTTTTAATTTTAGCAATGCGTTTGGTTTTGGTGCGGTAGATATAATTAATGCGGTAGCTCTAGCCAAACAACGTCAGCAAGGCGGTGTAAATTTACCCGCTATGCAAACCCTGCTTGTAGAGAGCGATTTATTTAGCACGAACAATATTATTGCCAATCAAAATGCACAAGGTTTAACCAAATCACTAGCAGTTTCAAATCATTTAACGGTAGAATCCGTAGAATTAATGATAGATGTTTCAGCCACCAATCCTTCTAGTGATAGAGGCAATAATGAAATAGATGCGGCTGATTACCTTGTTGAGATTACCTCTCCATCAGGTACTAAATCTATTGTTATGACCCCTTTTAACGCTTATTTATCAGGGCATGAACTCAAAGAGTTAAAAGTGATTAGCCATGCTTTTTATGGAGAAGCCATAGCGGGAAATTGGTTTGTTAAAATAACCGATGTTGATGGCAGTATCAAAAATTATATTAACCATGTTGGTGAGGGCAAGCTTAATAAGTTTAGCCTTACTTTTTATGGACACTAGGAAGCGTTTGTCAAAATGAAAAAAATAATAATACCGATTCTAACCCTTGTTTTATCGCTAAGCTCGTTTAGTGTAATGGCTTATAAGCATGCTTGCCAGTTGGTAGCACAAAAGGCAGGAGATTCTTACCAAACCAAGCCGAATAGGTTTGCCACCAATTTTGCTCCAGAACAGCTACACCAGGACATAGATGCAACCTTAATTGAACGCAGTGGAATTTGGTTTATTTACCAAACCGATCAAGTTCAGTTTGCAAGGTTACATTGTGCTCCCAGAAAAGTTCATGATATGACAATGTTGCCAGTGGTACTCAATAAAGCATCAGGATCTAATGCGGTGGTAAATGGCGTATTTATGCTGCAAACCCACCGCTGGGAAGATATTAACCTAATTGCTCAGCAGTATAGCTTTAAAAAAATAACCCAACTTCCAAATAGATTCACCGCTATTTTTGATGTTAAGCCACAAGAATCTTATGATGAGATGATTATAAAGTTAGATAATGACAAAAATATAGCTCGCATCGT
>CAZZKU010000062.1:0-6439 GCA_964654635.1 uncultured Piscirickettsiaceae bacterium
GTTTGGAATAAATATGAAAAGAGCGCAAACAAAACTTCTTCTGCTTGGTTTAAAGGCAGTATTGCAACAGCCTAAATTAATTCAAGTCGCTTTCTTTTGGTTGCCAATTGCCGGTGGGCTGGCACTAATAATTGGCGGGGCAGTGTACTTTTACGAAAGTAAGGTTGCTCAACCTAAAATGACTTATATGGGTGTTCCTTTTACCCAAAATAATTTTAGCACTCTTACTCATGTTTTACGTAATGATGGCTATATGCTGGCTTATTCTGAAAAACTAGCCAACCCAATTTGGGTTATTTATAAGGTGACTCAAGATAAAAAAAAATACGGTAAACGTCCAGGGTTTAAGTCTGACTGGCGTAGCCTTGCTAATATAAGTAGCGATGACTATAAACATTCAGGTTATGACCGAGGGCATATGGCTCCAAACTATGTCATTGCCAGCCGTTATGGGCGTGAGGCACAGAAAGAAACTTTTCTTATGACCAATATTACGCCACAAAAACCTAAAATGAACCAGAAAATTTGGCAACGCTTAGAGGAGGTTTCGGCGAAACATTTTTCTAAAAAGTTTGCTGAGTTTTGGGTGGTAACAGGGCCTATATTTGACGAGAATCCAAAAAGGTTAAAGCGTGCCAATGTAGCTATTCCTAAAGCCTTCTATAAAATATTTATAGTACCAGCAACTGAAACCAGTCCGCCACTTTCGCTAGCTTTCATCATACCGCAAAATGCCAATCCAAAAGACAGTTTATTAAATTACATTACCTCAATTGATGAAGTAGAAAAACAAACAGGTATCGATTTCTTCTGGAAACTAGAAGATACGGTTGAAAATAAGCTTGAAAAAGCCCAGAATCGCCAGGGGTGGGGTCTAGAAAATATTGCTAACCTGCCCAGTCGATATTAAAGTTATGTTTTTTACTTTTATTTGTAGTATTGCCTTATAATAATCATTTTAAAGGATAATAGTTATCATTACTTTACATTTATGTGAACAAAAAAGGACGTTGTAATATGAAAAAACTTCTTGTTGGTGCAATTTCTGCTGGCGTAATTGCCCTTTCTTTAAGCTCTCCTGCCTTTGCGGCAAGCGATAAACCTCCTGCTGTAGAAGCTGGTGAGGTGAATCTTTATTCTGCTCGTAAAGAACAGCTTATTAAGCCTGCTTTAGATAAATTCACGGAAGAGACTGGTATTAAAGTAAATTTAATTACGGGTAAGTCTGATGCTTTAATTAAAAGGGTTGCTTTAGAGGGTGAAAGTTCGCCAGCAGATTTGTTAATTACTGTTGATGCGGGCAGGCTTCATCGAGCTAAAGAGGAGGGTGTGTTACAAGCCGCTATTACGCCTGATATGCAAAATAGAGTGCCAGAAAACTACCGTGATGCGGACAATAAGTGGGTTGCTTTGTCAATGAGAGCTAGAGTAATTATTTATGATGTAAATGATGTAAAGCCTGAAGAACTAAGCACTTATGAGGCCTTAACTGATGCAGAATGGAAAAATAGAATTTGTATTCGTTCTTCCACTAATATCTATAACCAGTCAATGGTTGCTTCTATGATTAGTCATAAAGGTGCTGAAGCGACTGAACAGTGGGCGAAAGGCATGGTAAACAACTTTGCTCGCAAACCAACTGGTGGCGATACTGATCAAATAAAAGCGGTAGCAGCGGGTCAATGTGATATTGCGATAGCAAATACTTACTATTTAGGTCGTCTTGCTAATAGCTCTAATGCGGAAGATAACAAAATTGCTAGTAAAGTAGCGTTATTTTGGCCAAACCAAGAAGACCGTGGTACGCATATAAATGTTAGTGGTATTGGTGTGACTGCTCATGCTAAAAACAAAGAAAATGCGTTAAAGTTAATTAACTTTTTATTGTCTGACAAAGTTCAAGCCTGGTATGCAGAAGTTAATAATGAATACCCTGTTGTTGCTGGGGTGGAGCTAAATGAAGTGCTAGAAAGCTGGGGTCCTTTTAAGAGTGATGCGATTAATTTATCTAAACTAGGTGAATTAAATACCGAAGCTGTAAAAGTAATGGACAGAGCTGGCTGGCGTTAATCTAGTTGTTATCTATGTCCCAGCGTGCTGTTGGGATATAATCCTCCCCAATGAAAATTATCTTTAATAAATGGTTTATAACCACCTTTGTTGTAGCTCTGCTATTAACCAGTCCTATTTGGTTATTAATTAGTGTTTTATTTGAACCGACCAATGAAAACTGGGCTCACTTAGTCAACACGGTTTTATCTGAATATGTCTTAAATTCTTTGCTCTTAATGTTGGGTGTGTCTGTTGGAACTTTATTCTTTGGGGTATCGTCTGCTTGGCTGGTGACCCAATATCGCTTTTTTGGGCGTGATGTATTGCAATGGGCATTATTGCTTCCTTTTGCGATGCCTGCCTATATTATTGCCTACACCTATACAGGACTACTTGATTTTGGCGGACCTGTCCAAGGATATTTGCGAACGATTATTTCACCTGAAACATTAAACACTTTCTTCCCCGAAATTCGTACCTTAGGCGGGGCAATAACTATGATGTCTCTGGTGCTATACCCTTATGTTTACCTACTTGCTAGGGTTTCATTTGCGGGTAAAAGCCAGTCTATTACTGAGGTGAGTAAAACCCTTGGGGCCGGTCCAGTTAAAAGGTTCTTTAAAATTGCTCTGCCCATCGCTCGCCCTGCGATAATAGTGGGTTTGACCCTTGCTCTAATGGAAACCCTTGCCGATTATGGTACGGTACAATATTTTGGAGTACCTACCTTTACCACTGGTATTTTCAGAACCTGGGCAGGGTTTGATGATACCACCACGGCAGCTCAACTATCTTTATTGTTACTGGTATTTGTAACTACACTAATCTTGCTAGAAATTTGGTCAAGAAAGCAGGCAAAATACTTTGAACATAGCCAGTCTAGTAAGCCAAGCCCTAGGTCGGTTTTAACGGGTTCAAAATCTTTTTGGGCATTTTTTGTTTGTTTAGTTCCCGTAGTGTTTGGTTTTATTGTGCCGGCAGGTCAGTTGCTTTATTGGTCAGTAATTACGGCAGATACAGGGTTTAATGCAGAGTTTTTCACCCTAATGTGGAACAGCTTTTACCTAGCCTTTCTGGTCGCAAGTGCGACCGTAGTTATTGCATTATTATTGGTTTATTCAAAACGAATCCAAAAAAATAAAGTAATTACGAGTTTGGTTAAAGTAACCACACTCGGCTATGCCATTCCTGGTATTGTTATAGCCATCGCTGTGCTGATTTTATTTACCAGTGTTGACCATTATATTGATGGATTAATGCAGTATTTATTTAATACCTCAACTGGGCTATTGCTTTCAGGCACTTTGTCTATGTTGGTGTTTGCCTATATTATTCGGTTCTTGTCTATCTCGGTGCAATCGCTAGATTCAGGGTTAAACAAAATAAAACCTTCAATGGACGATACTGCCTTAACGCTGGGAGCAAGCCGTTGGAAACTGCTGTTTAAAGTTCATTTACCGTTATTACACACCAGTTTAATAACCGCCTTTATATTGGTGTTTGTTGATGTATTAAAGGAATTGCCTACCACTCTAATATTAAGACCCTTTAATTTTAATACTCTATCGGTAAGAGCGTTTGAAATGGCATCAGATGAGCGATTGGTTGATGCAGGATTGCCTGCTTTACTGATTGTAATTATTGGGATAATTCCAGTTATTATTTTAACCAAAATAACGGGCAAGCAAAGCTAGAGAGTTTATTAAATGCAGTTTAAACGAGTTGTAAAAAACATAATAACAATCTTTTTAGGGATAGCTCTATTCAATGGCTTTATGTTCTTGCAACAGCCTTCAATGGTGTTTTTTCCAAATACGAAAATAGAGCAAACCCCTAATGACTGGGGCCTGGATTTTGAAGAGGTTTACTTTAATACAGAAGATGGGTTGAAATTACATGCTTGGTATATTGCCAATAATCAGGCAGAAAAAACGTTGCTGTTTTTTCATGGTAATGCGGGCAATATTTCACACCGACGCAGTTCAATTGAAATTTTCCACAACCTTAACTTAAATGTGTTGATTGTCGATTATCGAGGTTATGGTAAAAGTGAAGGCAACCCTAGCGAGCAAGGTTTTTATAAAGATGCAACCGCTGTATGGTATCATTTACTCGATGAAAGGGGCGTTGATGCCAGCGATATTATTATATTTGGGCGTTCGCTTGGTGGCGTAGTTGCGACGGAACTGGCTGCTAGGTCTAAACCAGCAGGGTTAATTGTGGAGTCTACTTTTAGTTCAGCAAGGGATATGGCAAACGCAATGTTGCCCCTTGTATCTAACCTGGTTTTTTTACGCTATGACTTTAATGTACTAGAATTTATTCAGCAGGTTAATGCGCCAGTTTTAGTTTTGCACAGTCCTGATGATGAAATTGTGCCTTTTCGACTAGGAAAAAAGATTTTTAACGCCGCTAATGAGCCCAAAACCTTTGTTGAGATGCGTGGAGGACACAATACTGGGATATTAATGAGCCTGCCAGAGTACGAGCAGACGCTTAAACAGTTTATTTACACTTTAGATTAGCTAGTGGATTATGGAGAATAAAATGATAAAACTAATTAATGTTTATGAAAATGAATGGGAGTTTTCTGATGAGGGTATGGATTCTTCAGTTTATGAAGCTATAGATTTTTGGAATGCAGGTAAAGCGGAACAGGCAATAAAAAAATTAAAAACAATTCTTGTAAAAAACCCTTACCACATAGATGCCTACCATCATCTTTCAGTGTTTTATGAAGAAGTTGGAATGGATTTTGAAGCCTATCTTTGCTGTAGAGAAGCCGTAAGGATTGGTTTGTCGGTTATTCCTAATGAATTTTGCTGGCAATCTTCTGGACTTTCTTGGATGAGTATGAAAAACCGCCCTTTTTTAAGAGCCTATTACAACCTTGGTCTATGGCTAGATAGAAGAGGGGAAACCGATGAAGCAATAAGTATATTTTCTAATATATTATCAGCAGGGCCAGGTGATAATTTAGGAGTTCGTTATCTGCTTCCTAAATTATGGTTAAAGAAAGACGATTTATCTTCAGTAATCAGCCATTGTGAAAAATTTAGTGATGATTGCTCGCCAGAAATAATGTACACCTACTCTTTAGCCTTAGCTTTATCTGGAAAAACAGAGCAAGCCCAAAAATTATTGCTTGAAGCAAAAGCTGAATACCCTTTGGTGGCAAAAGAGCTTCTGAAAAAACGCCACCGAAAACCTAAAGAAAGCCCTTATGGTGGGATTACAGTGGGTGGGGCTGACCAAGCCTACCTGTACTGGAAAGAATATGGTGAATATTGGTCTAGTCCAATAGCACAAGAATTAATATCAACAAGTAGTTGATTTTTTGCAAGGGTCTTTTGAAATGCCTGAATTATTAGTACAAAATATAGAAAGCTTTCACGACAACACTAAAGTGCTGGACGGCATCAGCTTAACTCTAGATAAAGGAGAAATTGGTTGCCTTTTAGGACCTAGTGGCTGTGGAAAAACCACCCTACTTAGAGTTATTGTGGGGTTACAGCCTATTGCAGAAGGGAAGGTTTTTTTAAAAGAAACCTTGTTGTCTTCTAAAAAAGACCAGCTTGCAACCGAACAGCGTAATATCGGCATGGTATTTCAAGATTTTGCTTTGTTTCCGCATTTAAATGTGTATCAAAATATTGTTTTTGGGCTATCTAAACTGACTAAATTACAACAAAAAGAGCGGGCAACAGAGCTGTTGTCTTTAGTCAACTTATCTGGTGCAGAAAAAAAATACCCACACCAGCTTTCTGGCGGGCAACAGCAAAGAATAGCACTTGCCAGAGCCTTGGCACCTAAGCCTGATATGTTATTAATGGACGAGCCTTTTTCCAGCCTTGATAACGAGTTACGCATCAGTTTAGCCAAAGAAGTTAGGAAAATATTAAAATCCGAAAACATTACTGCTTTATTGGTTACCCATAATCAAGATGAAGCCTTTAGTATTGCAGATACGGTAGGAGTCATGCAAGACGGGAAACTTTTACAATGGGACAGTGCAACTAACCTGTACCATAACCCCGCTTATTTTTCGGTTGCCAAGTTTATTGGGCAGAGTGTCTTCATTAAAGGGAAGGTTACCGATAATAAAAAAGTTAAAACTGAGCTAGGCGAGTTTTCTTTAAGGATTGATGCAAAAACAGAAGCGGATGTTATGATGCTTGTTCGTCCTGAGAATCTAGTTTATGACCCAAGCTCTAGTAGCCATTTTGAACTGGTAGAGCAAGAGTTTACTGGTTCAGATAATTTATTAACACTAAAGCTAGATAGTAATGAACTGGTTATGTGTAAAGTTGCATCGTATTATCATTACCCTCTGGGCAGTAAAATAGGGGTTCGGACTGAAATTAAACAGGCTATAGTTTTTGAACGG
>CAZZKU010000063.1:0-6417 GCA_964654635.1 uncultured Piscirickettsiaceae bacterium
AAAGGCAACGGATTTTGAATCCGTCATGTCTACCAATTCCATCACACTGGCATGGTCATCATTTTTAAAATTAAAAAGGATGTTTGGAGAGGTGCGAATTATAGAGATACTACTGGCTAGTGTCAATTATTTTTAGTCTAGCTAATCCTAATTAGTTAGAATACACCTTTGAAACTAATGAAAAAGTAATTATGAGTCGATTTTGGAGTGACCTTGTTCACAAACTAACCCCTTATATTCCTGGCGAACAACCTAAAGTTGATAACTTAGTAAAGCTAAACACCAATGAAAGCCCTTACCCTCCATCACCAAAAGTAAATCAGGCAATTACAGAAGCTAACAATGAAAAACTACGCCTTTACCCCGACCCAAATGCAACCGAACTAAAACAAGCTATTGCCAACTATCATCAACTAAATACGGAACAGGTTTTTGTCGGCAACGGTTCTGATGAAGTTTTAGCACATGCTTTTTTAGGTTTATTAAAACAAGACAAACCCCTGTTGTTTCCCGATATAAGCTATAGCTTTTACCCAGTTTATTGTGGACTTTATCAAATGGATTTTAAAAAAATCCCACTTAATGAAAACTTTGAGATTGAAGCACAAGATTATACTACCGAAAATGGTGGTATTATTTTTCCAAACCCCAATGCACCTACTGGGCATTTATTAAAGCTAATTGCGATTAAACATATATTAGACAACAACCCTAACTCTGTGGTAGTGGTTGATGAAGCCTACATTGATTTTGGTGGAGAGTCGGCTATTTCACTAGTGAACCAATATCCCAATTTATTGGTTATTCAAACTTTTTCAAAATCTCGTGCCTTGGCAGGTTTAAGAATTGGCTTTGCTATTGGTCATGCCGACTTAATAGAAGGGCTAGAAAGAGTAAAAAACAGTTTTAATAGCTACCCTATTGATAGACTGGCTATCCCTGCTGGAATAGCTTCTTTACAAGATGAAGCTTACTTTAAAAAATCTTGCTTAGATGTACAAGCCACCCGCACTAAATTAGTCGCCTTTTTAACTGAACATGGTTTTCAGGTAATCCCATCACAAGCTAACTTTGTATTTACCAAACATTCAACTAAAAATGCCGAGGAGATTGCTTTAGCTTTGCGGGAAAGAAAAATTATTGTACGTTATTTTAATCAACCAAGAATAGATCAATATCTACGAATTTCAATAGGCACGGAAGAACAGAACAAACAACTATGCAAAGCTTTAAAAGAGATAATTTAACACCGTTATAAAACCCCCAAGGTCTAAAATCGCCAGGGGTGCCCCCTACAGAGTATGTTATTTCGGTTTAACTTCGATTTAACTTCTATATTCAGCGTTTATTTTAACGTAATCGTATGAAAAGTCGGTTGTCCACACGGTTTCTGCTATTTTTCCTCGATTCAATATCACTCGTATTGTTATATCGGTTTCATTCATTACCGCTTGCCCTGCTTGTTCAGAATAAGAACTGGCTCGCCCACCATTTTCCACTAACAAAACATTGCCTAAATAAATTTGTAGTTTATCTACCGCTAGATTCTCAACTCCCGCACGCCCTACTGCGGCTAAAATTCTGCCCCAGTTAGGATCAGAGGCAAACAATGCTGTTTTAACCAAAGGCGATAAGGCAACAGTATTGGCAACCAACAACGCTTCCTCAACTGTTTTCGCTTTTTCTACTTTAATTGAGACAAACTTGGTTGCTCCCTCGCCATCTCTAATTATTTTTTGTGCTAAATCAATCATACATTCGTCAATAGCGGTTGAAAACTGCTGAAAAGCAACCGAATCCACCGAATCAATAATAGGCATATCAGCAAGTTGAGTGGCAGTTAAAGTACAAGCATCGTTGGTTGAAGTATCTCCATCAACCGTAATGCGATTAAATGACTTGGTAATGGCATTACTAAGAATAACTTGTAAACAGTCTTGAGTAATTTTAGCATCGGTTGCAACAAACCCTAGCATGGTTGCCATGTTTGGGTGAATCATTCCTGACCCTTTAGAAATACCAGTAATCGTGACCGAATGTCCTGCAACATCAACCACCTTACTATAAATCTTTTCAACTAAATCGGTAGTCATAATCCCGTTAGCCGCTTCTTTCCAATGGCTAACAGACAAATTAGCGACAGCCATTGGCATGGCAATCTCTATTTTTTCCATAGGCAAGTTTTCACCAATCACGCCAGTAGAAAAAGGCAACACCTGATTTGGCTGACAACCTATCTCTTCAGCAAGCCAGCTACAAGTTTGCTTTGCATCACTTAAACCTTGTTGACCCGTACCAGCATTGGCATTGCCACTATTAATAACCAAGGCACGGATATTCATATCCGCTTTATAAGACAACTCGGCTAGGTGTGTTTTTGCAAGAGTAACAGGAGCGGCACAAAAAGCATTTTGGGTAAAACTTGCTACCGTAATAGCTTGTTCACAAAACTGAAAAACCACAAAATCATCACTACCCGACTTCTTTATCTTAGCCGCTGTTGTGCCGATATAAACACCCGATACAGGGTGTAATTCCGTATTAATCAACTTAGCCTGCCACAACATTGTTTAAACTTTTTACCCGAACCACAAGGGCACGGATCATTACGTCCTACTTTCGGCATCTCTCGCTTAAAGGTTTTTTTCTTTTCTGCTGCTTCCTTTTCTCCAGATTGAGGTTCTGGGTGTGAAGAATTTAATGCTTCTAACTGTTTGTTATGTTCAGCTGCTTGCTCTTCTTCAAAAGCGGTAACATCTTCTGCCCCTTGAATTTGTATTTTCATTAAAGTTTGCGTGGTTTTAAACATTACTTCATTCAAGAAATTTTCAAACATCTCTGCGGCAGATTTACGATATTCTTGGAAAGGGTCTTTTTGCGCATAGCCTTTTAAATGTACCCAACGACGTAAATAATCCATTTCATTTAAATGCTCACGCCATTGTTGGTCAATAGTTCTTAACAGCACTTCTTTTTCAAGTTGATGACGTGTATTTTCATCTAAGACTGCCATTTTAGTTAAATACATTTCCTTGAGTTCTAACACTATTTTGTCGCGTAATGTTTCTTCATACAACTCTTTGTCTTCTTGCACCCATTGTTGAATAGGTTGTTCTGCATGCAGTTCTTCTTTAAGGCAATTTTCAAGCCCCGCTAAATCCCATTGCTCTTCAAGACTTCCTGGTGGCACAAATTCGCTCATTAGAGTTTCAACCGTACCTGACCTTAATGAATCTACTATGTCAGAAATATCATCTTCTTCCATTAGTTCATTACGCTGTTTGTACACAACTTTCCGCTGTTCATTTGAAATATTGTCAAACTTTAATAGGTTAGCACGCTCATCTTGGTGCATTTTTTCTACTTGTTTTTGCGCTCGTTCAATCGACTTGGTGACCATGTTATGCTCTATCGCTTCACCTGATTTCATACCTAAACGACGCATCATACTTTTCACTTTTTCAGAAGCAAATCGACGCATTAAGTCATCATCTAAGGAAAGATAAAAGCGAGTTAAACCTGGGTCACCTTGACGACCTGAACGACCACGTAACTGATTATCAATACGACGAGATTCATGTCGCTCTGAACCAATTACCATTAAACCGCCTTTTTCAATTACTTCGGCATGTCTTTTATGCCAAGCTTCTTTTACTTCAGCTATTTTCTCTTCTGTTGGGTTTTCTAATTCATCTAACTCAACTTCTAAGTTACCACCTAAAACAATATCAGTACCACGACCCGCCATATTGGTCGCAATAGTAATCGCCCCAGGGCGACCCGCTTCGGCAATAATGGTTGCTTCACGATCATGCTGTTTGGCGTTTAGTACGTTGTGCTGAATCTTTTCTTTAGTAAGCAAATTAGACAAGGTTTCAGACATGTCAATTGAGGTAGTACCAACTAAAATGGGTTGCCCTACTTTATTTACCTTTTTAATGTCATTAACAATAGCGTTAAATTTACCTTCAATATCAAGAAATATTAAATCGGGCTTATCAATACGAATTGGCGGCACATTGGTTGGCACGACAACAACTTCTAGCTGATAGGTTGATAAAAACTCACCCGCTTCTGTATCCGCCGTACCTGTCATACCAGATAGCTTTTCATACTGTCTGAAATAGTTTTGGAAGGTAATAGATGCATAGGTTTGACTTTCTGGCTGAATCTTCACCCCTTCTTTGGCTTCAATCGCTTGGTGAAGCCCGTCTCCCCAACGCCTTCCTGTCATTTTACGGCCCGTAAACTCATCAATAATAACCACTTCGCCATTTTGAACTAGGTAATCTTTATTGGCTTCAAATAATATATTGGCTCTTAATGCAGCATTAACCAATTTCATCAAGCCGATATGTTCTTTATCATAAAGCGATTCGTTTTCACCAATCAAGCCTACTTCAGCTAACATTGCTTCTACTTTTGAATATCCATCATCGGTTAAATGAACTTGCTTAGATTTTTCATCAACAATGTAGTCACCAGTTGTTGTTTTGGCCTCTTTATCTTCCGCGCCTTGTTCTAAGTTAGAGATAATTGGGTTAATTTTTTTATACTGTTCCGATTTATCTTCAGCAGGACCGGAAATAATTAACGGCGTTCTGGCTTCATCAATAAGAATAGAATCGACCTCATCAATGACCGCAAAATTTTGTGGACGCATAACCCTTTCGGTGGCAAAAATAGCCATGTTATCGCGTAAATAATCAAAACCAAATTCATTATTAGTACCATAAGTAACATCAGACTGATAAGCCTCACGTTTAGCACTAGCGGGCTGTCCTGAAAAAATTACACCCGTTGTTAAGCCTAAAAAGCTATATAGACGTCCCATCTGTTCAGCATCACGTTTTGCCAAATAATCATTTACCGTAACAACATGCACGCCCTTTCCTGCCAAGGCATTTAAATAAACCGGTAAAGTTGCAACCAAGGTTTTTCCTTCCCCTGTGCGCATTTCGGCAATACCACCCTCATGCAGAACTATTCCGCCTAATAGCTGTACATCATAATGACGCAACCCTAAAACTCGTAAACTGGCTTCTCGCACCACCGCAAAAGCTTCTGGCAAAATATCATCTAAAGAACTGCCATTAGCCAGCTGTTGTTTAAACATTTCTGTTTTAGCTTTTAGCTGCTCATCATCCAAAGCTTGCATTGCCGGTTCAAAACCGTTTATTAGCTCAATTCTTTGGTTATATTTTTTAAGTAAGCGATCATTACGACTGCCGAAAAGTTTAGTGAAGAATGACAATGCCATTTATAAATCCAAGGAGTTATATTAATATAAGAAAAATTACAATCATAATACCACATTTATAGCTCATAACAGGAGTACAAACGGAGTTTTATAATCAAAAAAACAACTATTAGCTGGTTTTACGAAGAACTAGCTAAACGGACTAGTGTTCAGGTGAAGCTATTTTACTGCTGCCATAGTCAATCGGAGGTTCTTGACCTTGGTAGTCTACTATTTCAAACGCAGTTTTATCGGCCATTAAAGCACGTAATAGTTGATTATTTAGTGCATGCCCTGACTTGTAGGCACTAAACTCGCCTACTATAGAATAACCTGCCATAAACAAATCTCCTACTGCATCTAGTATTTTATGGCGTACAAATTCATCTTTATTACGCAAACCATCGGCGTTCATTACCCCACTATCATCTAAACCTATTGCATTATGCAACCCTGCACCTAGACCTAAATTTTGCGCTCTTAGACCTTCCATATCTTTCATAAAGCCAAATGTTCTGGCACGGCTTACTTCTTTAAAATAAGCGGTAGATGAGAATTCTAAGGTCATACTTTCAGCGGTATTATCAAAAGCGGGGTGATCAAAGTCAATCGAAAAGTTTAAACGAAAACCTTCATAAGGAGCAAATTCTGCTCGTCCACCTTTGTCATTAGTAACTGAAATTGGCTTTAAAATTCTAATAAACGATTTAGGGGCCTCTTGAATCTTAATACCCGCAGACTGTAGCAAGAAAAGAAAATGGGCAGCACTTCCATCCATAATAGGGACTTCGTCAGTGGTTATTTCTATGAAAATATTATCTATTCCCATTCCTGCCAAAGCAGACATTAGGTGTTCTATGGTTGCTATTTTTATAGCTTTGCCATCAACATTTTTCACAATAGTAGTACACAAGGTGGTTTCACCCACTATATTGGGGGAAATTTTAAATTGAACTACGGGGTCAAAGTCGGTACGAATAAACACCACCCCAGTATTAATTGGAGCAGGTCGTAGAGTCATAACGGCTTCATGTCCTGTATGTAGCCCTACGCCTTTTGCTTTTATTGTGTTTGCTAGTGTCTTTTGCTTCACTTAATTTTTCAACGCTGTGTTAATTTTAATGCTCGAAATTTTAACACAACCAACAGCTATTTATCCTAAATACTGGAAACCATTT
>CAZZKU010000064.1:0-6355 GCA_964654635.1 uncultured Piscirickettsiaceae bacterium
TATTTTATAAACTATTTTTTGCACTATATTAAAGGATTTTCATGTCAGTACTAGTCACAAAACAAGCACCAGATTTTACTTCAGCAGCGGTTTTAGCCGATGGAACTATTGTTGATGACTTTAACTTAAAGTCTCATATTGCAGGGAAATATGCAGTGGTGTTCTTTTATCCACTAGACTTTACTTTTGTTTGCCCATCCGAAATATTGGCTTTTGACCACCGTGTTGAAAAATTCAAATCGTTAAATTGTGAAGTAATTGGTGTTTCAGTTGATTCTCAATTTACTCATAATGCTTGGAGAAATACTCCAGTAAACGAAGGTGGTTTAGGTCCGGTAAAATTCCCACTCGTTGCTGACTTAGGTGGTTCAATCATGGAAGCTTATGGCGTAGCTCACCCTGCAAATATCGCGTTACGCGGAGCTTTCTTAATTGATGACAAAGGCGTAGTTCGTCACCAAGTGGTTAACGATTTACCACTTGGTCGTAATGTAGATGAAATAGTCAGAACATTAGACGCACTTCAATTTCACGAAGCACATGGCGAAGTTTGCCCTGCTGGTTGGAACAAAGGCGATGAAGGAATGAAAGATACTCCTGATGGTGTTGCTGAATACCTAGCAAAAAATGCTGATAAACTATAATTAATAAAATAAAACTTTATTAATTCACATAAAAAGGCTGTCATAACGACAGCTTTTTTTTTACTACTCAGCTTCAAAAGTTCAAGGTCTTTAATGCTATGCTACAACAACTTTCAGCCTATCAACAACGTGTTAATAAAGCACTTGATCTTTTTTTAACAAGACACCAGATTGATTACGACCCTCTTCTTGCAGAAGCAATTCGTTATGCAACGCTCAACAATGGAAAGCGAATTAGACCCGCTTTAATCTATGCAATGGGAGATGCCCTAAATATTCCTTTAGAAAAACTTGATAGCTCTGCAGTTGCAATTGAATTAATGCATAGCTACTCTTTAGTGCATGATGACCTACCAGCAATGGATGATGACAACCTAAGACGAGGACAAGAGACTTGCCATATAAAATATAACGAATACACCGCTATATTAGTAGGTGATGCACAACAAACGCTTGCTTATGAATGCCTTAGCAACGATAAAAAATTAACTGATGCAAGCAAAATTAAAATTATTCAATTACTTAGCCAAGCCAGCGGAGCTAAAGGAATGATTGGCGGTCAATTTAGTGACATGCAATCGGCAGGAATATTAGCCAACCTGCCAGAGCTTGAACGCATGCACAATATGAAAACAGGTGCGTTGATTAAAGCCGCACTGTTAATTGGAGCCTGTCAAAGCGAGCTTTTTTGCCAAAAATCGCCAGGGGTGGCCCTGTTTGGAGACAAAATAGGGCTGGCTTTTCAAGTTCAAGACGACATTATTGACATTGAATCCAGCACCGAAACACTCGGTAAAACAGCGGGCAAAGACCAAGAAGAAAATAAATCAACCTACCCTAAATTATTGGGCTTAAAGTCAGCTAAAAAACTTCGCGATGACTTAATTGCGAGCGCCTTAGCCATTTTAAAAGAGAACCAAATTGACTCTCCTTTTTTAATTGAGCTGACGAAATATATTAGTCAAAGAGTTAAGTAACTATCAGGCTCAGATTATTGCTATAATTGCCCACTATTATTTTTTTAGACGATGGATTTTATGGCTCAACAATTTATATTAAAAACCCTACTAGATTTTGCCGCTGCTCACTCTCTTAAAGACTACCCTGGCGACTGTGCAAAATTACATGGTCATAACTGGAAGGTTGAAGTTGAAGTTATCGGTTCTGAATTAAACTCTATAGGCATGGTTATAGACTTTAAAGAAATAAAAAAGCAAGCGAAAGAAACCATTGACGAGTTAGACCACTCCTACTTAAATGACCATCCACACTTTAAAAACACCAACCCCACTGCTGAAAACATTGCTCAATACCTATTCCGCAATATTCAAACAAAAATAGAAAATTCTACCGTAAAAATGCACCGCTTAACTATCTGGGAAAATGATAGGAATTGTGTAATTTATAGCGAGTAAAGCACTTTATGTTACACTTAACCTCAACTGAAATACTCATTTTTTCTGCTGTTTTTGGCTTACTTATGGGTAGTTTTTTATCCATGCTCACCTGGCGACTTCCAAGGATAATGGACTTAGATGGCACTGAACAATTCAAAAAAATCTCGGTTTCCAGGTCAGCCTGCCCCAGTTGCCAAACCCCGCTAACGTGGAAACAACTCTTCCCTCTTTTTAGCTGGTTAATAAGCAAGGGAAAATGCCAACATTGTCAAACAAAAATATCAGCAAGGTATCCTCTAATAGAACTAACTACCGCTATATTTACCGTGGTTAGCATTAGCCTTTACGGTCTTACTATAGAAGGTTATTTAGCCGTATTATTTAGCTACTTTATTATTACCATTTCAGTTATTGACCTAGAGCATCATCTAATATTAGACAACTTAAGCCTACCGCTTTTATGGATAGGGTTACTAATCAACACCCAATCAATTTACACCACGCCAAGTTCTGCTATTTTTGGAGCGGTACTTGGTTATATGATTTTATGGAGCATATTTCAGTTATTTAAAATGATTACAGGAAAAGAAGGAATGGGCTTTGGCGACTTTAAATTTCTTGCCGCACTAGGAGCTTGGTTTGGAGCAGATGCCATTGCACAAATTATTCTGATTGCATCTGTATCGAGTGTATTGGTTGCCGTTTTATTGTTAGCGATAAAGTCTAAATCTATACAGTCTCAAATTCCTTTTGGACCTTACTTAGCTTTAGGCGGAGTATTCACACTTGTTATGGGCAATCTAATTTAATCACAAGGTTTAAGAACCTAGCTTAGCCTCGACAACATCGCAAACCTGGGTCATTTTTAAATTATTGGTTTTCGCAAAATTCATTACATACTCAAACATCTCTGGGTTTTCTTGCTCTAGCTTAGTATCTAAAACTAAACATTTTTGACCCTCATAACGCTCAGGGTGTAGTAAATCTGAATAGACTAAACGTTGAGTAGAACCATAGCTTGCCATCATAGACGCAATTCTATCTATCCAATCACTAGGGCGAAATTTATTCCCCTCTAAAGTATAACCTTCAATAATAAAACGACAGCTCATTACATTCTCTCCTCAATGGCACTTAATATTTAACGAGGGGAATTCTAGCACACCCTTTTGTTTAATTTATACTATTCCCATTATTTTAATGGCATAATATGCGCCTTATATTTTTTGGCTCTGAGACTATATACAAAATGAGTAAACTGCAAACTGATGACTTGAGAATTAATACTATTACTGAAGTTAGTGCTCCTGAAAAGCTACATGAACTTTACCCAATTACAGAACAAGCAAGCAAAACCGTATATAACGCTAGGCAATCCATCAAACAAATTCTTAACGGCTCTGATGATCGCCTACTGCTAATTATAGGACCTTGCTCTATTCATGATCCAAAAGCAGCCAGAGAATATGCAAAAAAACTACTGCCTTATATTGAAAAACACCGCAATGAACTTTTAATTGTTATGCGCGTTTACTTTGAAAAGCCTAGAACCACTATTGGCTGGAAAGGATTAATAAACGACCCTAATTTAGACAACTCTTTTGAAATAAATAAAGGCTTAAAAGAAGCGCGCTCTTTATTAGTTGATATTAATGACTACGGAGTTCCTTGTGGAACAGAGTTTTTAGATTTAATTTCACCACAATATGTTGCCGACCTTATTTCATGGGGAGCAATTGGTGCAAGAACCACAGAAAGCCAAGGGCATAGAGAACTTGCTTCTGGTGTATCTTGCCCAATTGGTTTTAAAAATGGAACCGATGGTGGTTTTAAAATTGCATCTGATGCGATTGGTGCTGCCAATAATCCGCATATATTTTTATCCTTAACCAAACAAGGCAAATCGGCGATTTTTTCTACCACAGGAAACCCCGATTGCCATATTATTTTACGCGGCGGTAACGATGGGCCAAACTACCAAGCTAAATATGTACAACAAGCGGTTAGTAGCCTAAAAAGTGCCAAAGTACAAACCAAGTTAATGATTGATTGTAGCCATGCCAATAGCCAAAAAAAGCACAAAAATCAATTAATTGTTGCCCAATCTATTTATGAACAATTAGCAGATGGTGAAAACAACATTATGGGAGCAATGGTAGAAAGCAATCTTGTTGAAGGACAACAATCGGTTGATTGTATTGAAAACCTTGTGTACGGACAAAGCATAACCGATGCTTGTATTCACTGGGAAGACAGCTTAGATGTAATGGAAATTTTAGCAAAAGGCGTACAACAACGCCGTGCTAAAAATGCTTAAAGCCTAAAAATGTTTAAAGCCCAAGGACTCTAAACTTAGCTTAGAGTCTGCATTATCTAATCCGGTCAATTTCATTTCTGCCTTTTCTCCTGCCACAATCCTGCCGATGCAAGTTAATTTTATTTGACAGAACTCCTCTACAGCAACCAATAATTTTCGCTTTGATGCGGGCAAAGTAAAACAAAGCTCATAGTCATCTCCACAAATAATTGGAAATAATTTATCTTTTGTAGAAGAAAGGTAATGCTTTAAATCCGCATTCAAAGGTATTTGATTATAATTTATCTCCGCAGACACTTTAGAGCTGGTTAAAATATGTTGAATATCTGCCAACAGACCATCAGATAAATCAATCATACTGTTTGCCACACCTTGTAACGCCAAACCCAACTCAACTCTTGGTTTAGGCTGGTTAAGCTCTAAAATACAACTGGCTTCATTTTTAAGTACAAAACCTTTTGGTAAGGTATTTAACACCGATTTTAAGCCCAGCCCAGCCGTGCCTAAATTACCAGAAACAAAAATATCATCGCCCACTTTAGCATTACTACGTAAAATTGACTCACCTGGTTTTACCCAACCATTCGCCGTAATAGTAATGCTTAAAATATCAGATTTGGTGGTATCTCCACCGACCAAAGGAATATTATAAATATTTGCTAAAGTTGCTAACCCTCTTGCAAATTCGGTTAGCCATTCTTTATTGTTTAAATGCTTAGGCAAACTTAATGCTAAAGAATAAAAAGCGGGGGTCGCCCCCATTGCCGCCAAATCGCTAAGATTAACCGCTAAAGATTTCCAACCAATAAAATAAGCAGAAGTTTGTGCAGGAAAATGAACATTTTCAATAGAAGTATCGGTAACGACCACTAGTTGTTGATTAGCTGGAGGAGTTATAACCGCCCCATCATCACCAATTCCAATTTGCTTACTCTTACAAGAACTGTCATTGGATTGGGGAAACGATAGCGGCTTAAAGTAAGCGTCAATGATAGAAAATTCTGAAGCCATGCTTTTAAAACTAACCCTGTATTTCTACAGCTCGTAACGACTTAGCTAGTTTATCTAAAATACCATTAATATATTTATGACTGTCTTCTGCCCCAAAGCTCTTTGCTAGCTCAACAGCTTCATTTATCACCGCTTTATAAGGAATAGATACCGAATTTTTTAGCTCAAACGCACCTATTCTTAAAATCGCTTTTTCTACAGGGTTAATTAAAGATATTTTTCGATCCAGGTACTCACCATATAATTCATCAAGTAAATCTGCACTATTTGTGACACCATTTACTAAGTCATTATAAAGATCTATATCCGAGCCTGCAAGACGATCTTGTTCATTGAACTGTTTGGTAATATCATGCATACTTGATGCATTTAATTGCCATTGGTATAGTGCTTGTAAAGCAACTCTTCTTGACAAGGTTCTAGGACTAAAAGGCTTTATATCCTCTTTAATTTCCTCGCCTTCGCCAGGTTTAAAATCGAATTTCATCTATTATTTCTCTTCGAACTGTCTTAAAACATTAACGGTTTCAATTACCGCAAGCGTACATTCTTCGCCTTTATTGCCCGCTTTAGTTCCTGCTCTTTCAATAGCTTGTTCAATAGTATCAACGGTTAAGACACCAAAAGAAATTGGCACGCCAGTATTTAAAGCGACCTGACCAATCCCTTTGACGCACTCACCAGCAACATATTCAAAGTGCGGTGTTCCGCCTCTAATAACTGCACCAATAGCAACAATTGCATCATACTTGCCCGTTTTTGCCATTTTTTGAGCCACAACAGGAATTTCAAAAGCACCCGGAACCATAACCTGTTCGATATTGTCTACTGACCCACCGTGGCGAACAATAGTATCAATCGCACCTTTCACCAAACTATCTACAATAAAGCTATTAAAACGCCCTACAACTAAACCAATTTTCATACCTTCAGCGGTTAAATTACCTTCGATCATATTCATTTTATTAATCCTTTTTATCTATATA
>CAZZKU010000065.1:0-6338 GCA_964654635.1 uncultured Piscirickettsiaceae bacterium
ATTCTTTATTCAGTTTAGAGTCAATATGGATTAATATAGACACTAAGATTTTTATTTAGGGGGTTCTTGATGGCATTAATGCCTGGTTTACAACTTAATATGGGACAACAGTTGAAGTTAACACCTCAACTACAGCAGTCCATTAAAATTTTGCAATATTCTGCTTTAGAAGTTCAGCAAACTATTTCTACTATGCTTGAAACAAATTTCATGCTAGAGCTAGAGGACGAGTCAGAAAATACCGATATAGAAAATTTAGAAGAGATAAAAAAAGAGCTAGAAGCAGCGCCCTCTTCAACTGAAGAACTTGATATAAATAATGATTCGGTAAGCACTAACCAAGAGCTTGACTGTGACTGGGAAGAAGTCTATAGCGATTTCAGTACCGAACAAATTTCGCCAGTTAAAAACTTGGATGAATACTCTTCACCTGAAACCTATACTGCGGCGTCGATCAGTTTAAAAGATAAGCTCTATTGGCAATCAGACATCTTTCCATGGAAAGAAAATCAGGAACTAATCGCTTCATATATTATTGATAATATTTCTGATGAAGGTTTTTTAAAGGTTTCTCTGGAAGAAATTCTAAAAGATATTCGAGCACAAGAACCTAAAATAAAAGTAGAAATACAAGATCTTCTTGATGTTTTAACAATCATTCAAGATTTTGAACCTACAGGAGTTGCGGCAAGAGACCTTGCTGAAAGCTTATGCTTACAACTACTTGCGCTGCCCCAAAACCCTTTTGTGGTTACTTCTCGAAAATTAATAGAAGAGAATTTCGAGTTATTATCTGAAAGAAATTATAAAAAAATTCAAAAAATCTACCTACTTGATGAAGAAGAACTGTATCAAGTTATTCAAGTTATTCAGTCACTAAACCCACGTCCTGGTAGAGCTTTTTCAGCAGATGAGGCTGAGATTATCATCCCTGATTTGAAATTATCACGATTAAAAGAAGGTTTCGTTATTGAGCTAAACCCCAAAGCTTTTCCTAGATTAGCGGTTAATTCTATGTATATAGATATGGCAACAAGCTTAAAATCTTCTTCTGAAGAATCTAAAAAAATAAAAGAACAATTAATAGAAGCTAAGGGCTTAATTAAAAGCATTAAAAGTCGTGGCGAAACGCTTTTAAGAGTGGGCAAATACATAATTGAAAAACAAGCTAAATTTTTTGACCACGGTGAAAAATTCATGCAACCGATGGTGCTTAGAGATGTTGCCGAGGTTCTTGGATTGCATGAATCCACGATATCAAGAGCGACCAATCAAAAATATATGCAAACACCTCGTGGTACATTTGAGTTAAAATATTTTTTTTCAACTGGCGTGTCTCAATACGGAAGCGAAGACCAGTCGGCAATTTCAATAAAATCTTATATTAAAGAGCTAATTGAACAAGAAGATTTAAAAAAGCCGTTAAGTGACAACAAAATAATGAGCTTTTTAGAAGAAAAAAACATTAATGTCGCTCGAAGAACCATTGCAAAATATAGGGAATCCATGAATATTCCTTCATCAAGTGACCGAAAGAAAATGAATAAATTTAAATGAGACCTTTGCATATGAGAGCAATAAAAAAATGATTCCTTCACAAGCGATAGAACAAAGACAGCAAGCCATAAAACAACAATGGGAAGCCCAAGCCAATGTAAAAGATTACATGAGTGCGGTTAATCCTCCTATGCCTAAAATAGAGGTGGTTAGCTACCCTGCTTCTTTGCATCAGTCTGGAGCTACTAAAATAATTCCTTTTGATTTATCCAAAACATTAGAATTAAATAACCCTGCAACTACTCCTAATTTATTAGCTAATTTTGTACGAATTTGTTCAGGTGACTCACTTAAAACAAATGTTACTGCTACTTCACAAATGTTTTATGTTATTAATGGTTCAGGTAGAACTCAAATATCAGAAGGCACTATTGAGTGGAAAACAGGAGATTTATTTACCCTACCAGGGCTAGGAGATGCTTTACATATAGCAACGGAAGAAACCGCTTTTTACTGGGTAACCGATGAACCTTTAATGGAATATTTAGGCGTAAAACCGACCATAAATAAATTTTCACCAGTGCTATACACCAAAGAAAAACTAAGTGCCGAGCTAGAAGAAACCAAAATTAGAACAGCGGGAAGTAATCGGACAGGAATTTTGTTAGAAAACCCAAACTTCCCTAAAACTTTAACTTTAACCCATACTTTATGGGCTCTATACAATGCCTTGCCAGCAGGAGTAAACCAAAAACCACATCGTCATAATTCAGTTGCTTTAGACTTTTGCGTGGCGGCAGGACCTGATACCTATACTTTAATAAGCCCAAAAATTGATGATAAAGGGCAATTAATTAAGCCAATTAAAGCAATGTGGCAACCAGGAGCTGCATTTGTAACCCCACCAGGTTGGTGGCATTCTCATCATAATAATTCAGATGTTGATGCGATTGTTTTGCCCATTCAAGATGCGGGCTTAATTATGAACATGCAAGTCTTAGACTTTCAGTATATTAAATAACTTAAAAACCCTAAAATCGCCAGGGGTGGGCCTGTTTTACATACCACCCCTGGCGATTTTAGGGTTTTTAACATTAAAATAGTACTTCAAGTTAGTTATTAAGTGCCTCCTTAAGGAAAATACAATGTTAAATAAAGATTACACCATTACCATTATTGAAGATGATTTACAGCAGTTAGAAAACTTAGCAACCGCTATGAAAGGACAAGGTTTTAAAGTAAAAACATTTTCTGACCGCCCTTCTGCTGAAGCTAGCTTTTTAGATGGTTTACCCGATTTAATTATTTCAGATATTATTCTAGGCAGTGAAATAGATGGCGGTTTTGAAATAGCTAAATATTTACTAACTTTTGAAGAAGCTGTGCCCGTAATTTTTTTATCAGAAAGACAGTCTGAATTTGATATCTATACAGGGCACGCATTAGGTGCGGTTGATTACCTTCCAAAACCAATCAGTTTAGCTGTACTTAGTGCAAAAGTTAAAAACTTACTACGAATAACTGGGGCTAGCCAACATAGTCAAGCAGAAAAATCTAAAATTGAAGGGCTTCGTTTAGCCAATAATGAATTTAAAGCCTACTGGAATGAAATTCAACTTGATTTAACCGCAACTGAATTTGAAATGCTTAAACAGTTTGCTTTAATTGGTGAAAAAGGAGTAGTAACCTATAATTCATTGCAAGAATCGACTCAAGGGGTAGTTGAACGAAATACAATAAATACCCATATTTGTCGGATTAGAAATGCTTTTAAAAAAGTGGATAAAGAATTTAACTTAATTCACAATGAGTATGGCAAGGGTTATAGTTGGCGGAAATAAAAAATTGTGACGAAACTTCCTTTTAAAAAAGTGCGTTTAACGATTAGAACAAGGTTTTATATTTTACTACTACTATTAACTATACTTCCCTTTATTACTTATCGTTTTGCTGTAGATTTGCATAAACTTCTACTAGAAAACCAAGCGGTTATCCAGAAGCAAACTGTTATCAACCTAGCTTATATTTTAGAAAATCGCACTGACCTGTGGGCTAAACAAGTACAGTCTGCACACCATACTAGCCAACTAGAGCATTTAAATTTAGAAAAGTCTGTTTTATGGATTGTAAATGAAGTTGGGCAGGTAACCTATGTTATTGGCAATCTGCATCAAAACCCCTCTAATTTTGGAGGGGATATTTTTGCCTATATAGGATATTTTTTGATTAAAAATGTTTCTTATATACTGCCTTTCACACTGCCCTACCCTTATCCACAAAGTGCTTCACCAGAAGAAACTATTATTACTGCCGCCATTGCAGGACAAACCTACCAGCAATATAGAATGGATTTAGACAGCCCTATTTCTTTAATGTCTGCAACCCCTATTAAATTAAACGATAAAATAATTGGTGCGGTTATTCTTGAAAAGTCCATGGATAGCTTGCTTACCGATTCTTTAAAAAAGTTTTATCGGTTAATTGGTATCGGTAGTATTGTATTTTTATTCATATTTTTAGGAACCGTAATCTACATAGTTTCTTTATCTAGACGTATTGCAAAATTAGATTTAGATGTTCGAACCGCCTTTGATGCTCAAGGAAAAGTTAGCCAAAATAGTTTTTTAAGTAAAACTTCCAAAGGATACTATGAAGATGAATTGTCTGATTTAAGGCAACATATATTTACCATGCTCAACCAACTTTCAAGCTATGAAAGATACTTAAAGCAACTCCCCGTTACTTTAAGACACGAACTACACAACCCAATGAACAGACTTTCTATGTCATTATCGTTACTTGAAAATGATGTTCAGCATAAACAAATAAACTATTCAAAACATGCACTTGAACAGCTAAAGCAAATAATTTCTTCTCTTTCTGAAGCCACAAGTATAGAAGAGAGTTTATCCATGCAAACCCCAGAACCTTTTCTAATTAAAGAAATGTTAAGCCACTATGCTGAAAACATTATCGAACTAAATTCAGAACACAATATTAAAGCAGACATAAATTTACCAAGTAATTTAATGCTTTTGGGCGATGGTTTTATGCTTGAACAGTTGCTAGATAAGCTAATAGACAACGCGAAGGATTTTGATAATAAACTTGAACCAATAAAGCTTAAGGCTCACTTATTAAGTGGTAATAAAATGCAGTTAAGTGTTGAAAACTCTGGTGAAGCATTATCTAAAGGACTAGAGTTGCAAATATTTGATGGGATGACATCACTTAGAAAAGTAAATTCAGGTGAGCAAAGCCACCTTGGATTGGGTTTGCATATAGTAAAACTAATTTCAGACTTTCATAACGGTGAAGTTTTTGCACATAACATTATAAATTCTAAAAAAGAAATTACTGGAGTAGAGGTAGGTGTAAGACTACCCGTATTTTAACTTTTTTCTAAGGAATTGTTAATTTCAATTAATGTTTGCAAGGGATTTTTTGACTGGATGATTGGACGACCTATCACTAAAAAACTAGATCCTGATGCTATTGCATCATTCGGTGTCATAATCCTTTTTTGGTCATTTAAGTCTGTTCCCTTTGGACGAATTCCAGGGGTAACTAAACAAAAATCTTTGCCTAATTCAGAACGTAGCATACTGGTTTCTTGAGCAGAGCAAACAACGCCATCCAAACCTGAAAGGCTGGCTAGTTTGGCTAAGCGAAGTACATTTTCTTTAGGCTCTCCTGTCATTCCAATTGCTTGTAAATCTTCTTTTTCCATACTGGTTAAAATGGTTACCGCAATTAAAATAGGTTGATGTTCGGACTTAACAATAGCCTCTTTAGCTAAAGACATCATTTTTTGCCCACCCATGCTATGCACGTTTAACATCCAAACACCCATTTTTGCAGCGGCTTCACAGGCTTTAGCTACAGTATTTGGAATATCATGGTATTTTAAATCTAAAAAAACATCAAAACCAAGCCCAACACATTTTTCAACAAATTTGGGGCCACCTATCGCAAAAAGTTCTTTGCCGATTTTTAACTTACATAAAGATGGTGTTAATTCGCTAATAAAGTTTTCGGCTTGAATAATAGTTGGAAAATCTAATGCAACAACAATTTTAGAATCAGTCAAATCTATAGTCCTTTGCTAGGTAAGAGAGGCTTACCTTTAGTTTCGAGTAAGTCTTGGTTTTCTTTTTCAAGTATTTTTCTATTTAAGTCTAATATTGTGTTATTTAGTTTTTGATTTTCTTTAAGCTGTTTTTTTAATGCCCATTTTGTTCTAAGCGTAAAACTACCAAAATAAATAGATGCGATAAGCAAACCTAATAAAATTGAAGACGCAATAATTAATGACAAAGGAAGTTGAGCTTGGAAAATAATTAAATCAATGTTAACAGAATGCGGGTTAAATAGACCCAGCAGTAGACCAAGCACTAAAAAAGCTAATGAAATGGTAAAAGAGATTATTTTAAACATAAAAAAAGGGATACCTATTTTTTCAAATATTGTACCCCTTTTAAAAGATTTTCGTGCGGATTAATCGTTATTAATTAAAAAATAATATCGTATTTCTCCTTAGCATCATCAACAGAATCTTTTAAATATTTACCTGGTTTAAAATGCGGCACTCTTTTTTCGCTTAACTCAACTTGCTCACCTGTTTTGGGATTTCTACCAATACGGGCTTTACGATGATGAAGGCTAAAGCTTCCAAAACCTCTAATTTCAATACGCTCCCCTTTTGCAAGGGATGCAATCATTATATCAAGGATTTCATTAACTGCCAATTCAATATCTTTTTGACTAAATTGAGTTTGTTTTCTTGAAATTAATTCAATTAATTCTGATTTGGTCATTGTTATAAACTTCTTGTTGTTAAG
>CAZZKU010000066.1:0-6329 GCA_964654635.1 uncultured Piscirickettsiaceae bacterium
TTATAAATCACCGCATTTTAGGTTTCCTGGTACGGCTATATCGATTCTTTTGGGGTTGGGTAGGTTTAGGTTGTCCATGATGGTTGAGAAGTCTTGGAAGCTTTTTTTGGCGCCGATTCTGGTGTTGAATTCTATTTCTTCGCCTATTGTGCTTTGGGTGAGTCCTTTGTAGTCGTGTGCGGGGAATACCATGGTTTCTTTGGGTAGGGTGAATAGTTTTTCAGTTATTGAGTGGTACATGTCTTGGTTGCTTCCTAGTTGAAAATCTGTTCTACCACAGTCTCTTACTAGTAGGGTGTCGCCAGTAAATATTGCTCCATCAATTAGGTAGCTGATGTCGGTGTTGGTGTGTCCTGGGGTGTGTAATACGTTTATTTTTTGTTGACCTAGTTTAAAAACATCGCCTTCTTGGGCTAAAATGTCGGCACATTCAGAACCAGAGTTTTTATGAACTACAATTTTAGCGCCTGTTTTTTTACGAATTGGGCCAGCACCGGTGATATGGTCGGCATGAATATGGGTTTCTAGTAGGTAAATGACGTTTAGCCCAAGTTCGGTGACGTGTTGTATGTCTCGTTCAACCTGTTCTAGTACGGTGTCGATGATGGCGGCTTCTTTGGTTTTTTCGTCCCAAACTATGTAGGTGTAGGTCCAGGTGTCGTAATCAAACAGTTGGCGAATTTTCATAGTAGAATACCTTGCTAAATTAGTTCTTTATCTTACACTCATAAAACTTATTACACAATTAAAATTTTATATGGTTACTTCTCTGCAACATTTTAAATCAATAGCTAATGTTCAGGCTCAAATAGCGCTTTGCCTCATTCGAGATAGACATCGTTTGGCTCAACAGTTTAAGCGTTTTAAGCTAAAAGATAATGCTCAATTATTGGCTTTTCAAAAGGATAATTCCGAGTCTAAAAGTTGGTTAAACTTCGTTGAAAAAATAGCCCATTCGCAACAAAAAGTGGCGACCAATAAACAAAATATTCCAGCAATTAAATATGATGATGCTTTGCCCGTTGTGAAAAGAAGGGCGGAGTTGCTTGAGTTAATTAAAAATAACCAAGTAATTATAGTGGCAGGGGAGACTGGTTCGGGAAAAACCACGCAAATTCCTAAAATTTGTTTAGAAGCTGGGCAGGGAGTATTTGGGCGAATAGGCTGTACTCAACCTAGGCGTTTGGCGGCTAGAAGTGTTGCCGAGCGTATAGCTGAGGAACTGGGTTCTTCTTTAGGGCAGGTGGTAGGCTACCAAGTTAGGTTTCATGACCAGGTTCATGCTAGTAGTTTAATGAAGGTAATGACTGATGGTATTTTATTAGCAGAGGTGCAGAACGATCCTTTTTTAAGCCAGTACGATACGATTATTATTGATGAGGCGCATGAGCGTTCTATTAATATTGATTTTTTATTGGGTATTTTAAAAAAATTGTTGCCGAGAAGACCCGATTTAAAGTTAATAATTACTTCAGCCACTATTGATACTGAACGATTTTCAAATTATTTTGACCAGGCTCCTGTGGTTGAGGTTAGCGGGCGAACTTTTCCAGTAGAAATACGTTATCGGCCTTTGGTAGCTTATAGTAATGATGATGGCGAAGAGTTTGAGCAGGATATTCCAACGGGTATAGTACATGCTTTGGCAGAGCTTGCCGAGGAAGATTCGTTTGCGGATGTGCTGGTGTTTTTGGTGGGTGAGAGGGACATTAAAGAAGTTGCCGAGGTGTTACGCAAGCAGTCTTATAAAAATACGTTAATCGTGCCGCTTTATGCTCGTTTGTCGATGGCAGAGCAAAATAAAGTTTTTACCACTTCGCAAAAACGACGAATTATTTTATCAACTAATGTGGCAGAAACGTCTTTAACCGTGCCTGGTATTAAGTTTGTTATAGACCCTGGTTTGGTCAGGATTAGTCGTTATAGCGTGCGTTCTAAGGTGCAAAGATTGCCGATTGAGAAAATATCGCAAGCTTCGGCTAATCAGCGTTCTGGTCGTTGTGGACGTGTGTCGGAAGGTATTTGTATTCGGTTGTATGATGAGGAAGATTTTAACAGCCGAGCAGAATTTACCCCGCCTGAAATTCACCGTATTTCTTTGGCATCGGTTATTTTACAGATGAGTGTGATGAAGTTGGGTTCGGTACAGAATTTTCCTTTTATTGAACCGCCTGAAAATAAATCTTTAAATGATGGTTTTAGGCAGTTACAAGAACTGGGTGCTTTAGACGATAACAGGCGTTTAACGGATTCTGGTAGGCAGTTGGCTAGATTGCCGTTAGAGCCACGCGTTTCTAAAATGGTGGCAGAAGGGCAGAATAATGGTGTCTTGCTAGAGGTGTTAATTATTGCATCGGCATTGAGTATTCAAGACCCAAGGGATATGAATGAGTCTACTCGCCAAGCGGCAAGACAAGCCCATAGCCAATTTGAAGATGGGCGTTCGGATTTTTTGTTTTTTCTAAACCTTTGGCGTTTTTATGAAGATAAGCGTAAGCATTTAACCCAAAATAAATTACGTAAGTTATGTAAAACCAATTTTTTGTCTTATTTACGCATGAAAGAATGGCACGATTTATTTGTGCAATTAAGTCAAAATCTTAAAAAATCGGGCATTAAATTGGGCACGTTTCACCCGTATGAAGAACAGAAACTTAATCCAAATTCAGACAAGGTAACGGAGCGTTTAGCTGATATTCATTCCATTGCGATTCACCGTTCTTTAATGGCAGGTTTGTTAGGAAATTTAGCCATGCGAGATGATGATAAAAGTTATTTGGGAGCAAGGAATACTAAATTATTTATTCACCCTAGTTCGAGTTTGTTTAAGAAGAAACCAAAATGGATGCTAAGTGGTGAGCTGGTTGAAACCACTAAGTTGTATGCCCGAAATAATGCGGCTATTGATGTTCGCTGGATTGAAAGCCTTGCTAAGCATTTGCTAAAGCACAGCTATACCGATGCACATTGGCAAAAAAAATCAGGGCAGGTTGGGGCGTTTGAATCAATTAGCCTTTATGGTTTGCCTATTGTGAATAAACGCCGTTGCAATTATGGACCAATTAATCCTGTTGAGGCACGCAAGCTATTTTTAAGGCACGGTTTGGTTGAAGGGGAGATGAATTCTAGGGTTGCGTTTTTTAAGCATAATCAAAAATTAATTGCCAATATTCAACATTTAGAAGCCAAGTTAAGGCGACCTGATTTTCTAATAGAAGATGATGTGTTGTATGAGTTTTATGCTGAAAAAATCCCTAAAGAAATTTATAGCCAACCTGCTTTTGAAAGCTGGGTTGCCAAAACTGAAAAGAGCGATCCAGAGCAGATTAAAAGCTTGTTTTTAACCGAGTCATTTTTGTTAAAACAGGAAGTGGGGTCTGAAGTTTCGCATGCGTTTCCTGACCAAATCCAGTTAAAAAATTCAATTAATATTAAGCTAGATTATTGTTTTGACCCTGGTAAGATAAAAGATGGCTTGGTGGTTAAACTGCCTTTGGCATCGCTCAATATGGTGAGTGCGGAAGATTTTGAATGGCTAACTCCTGGTTTAATTAAGGAAAAAACGGGCTATTTAATTAAGTCTTTGCCTAAGTCGTTGCGTAAACAATTTGTGCCTGTTCCGCAATATGTGGATTTGGTTTTAAAAGATATGCAACAAGGTAAAAAAGTAGGCGGTAAAGAGCAAGATTATTTAACCCAATTGGTGTGGGCGTTAAATAGAAGAGCGAATAAAAAATTGTCTTTGGCAGATTTTGACGAGGTTGAATTGCCTGCTCATTTAATGCCTTTTTATCAATTATTTGACCACAAAAAAAAGTTGTTAGCAGAAGATGCGAGTTTAAAAAACTTAAAGCAAAACTACCTTCATTTGGTTGAAAAACAGATTCAGCAAACCGCAAGTAAGCTGGTGGAAAATAAGATAATAACCCGTTGGGATTTTGGCAATTTGGTAAAGCAGAAGAAAATTCAAGGAAAGCAGGGAACTATACTTGTTTACCCTGCTTTGCAATGTGTGGGAAAAAATATTGAACTAACTATACTCGGCAATGAAACGCTTGCACAGCAACAACATGGCGAGGCAGTCTTGGCTTTAATTGCCCGAGAGTTAATAAGCAAAGTTAAGTATTTACAAACAAGGTTGCCGTTGAAAAAATCGTGTTTATGTTATTCACCTTATGGTTCTTGCCAAGATTTAACCCAACAGGTTATTGATAGAGCTTTGTCGCAACTGGTGCCTAGTCCTGCTAATATTCGTAGTCAAGAGGAGTTTGAAAAAACCGTAGAAATGTTGCGGAATAATTGGGTATTAACCGCCCAGGAAGTGACTAAGCAGGTGGAGGCTATTTTAACCGCTCACCAACAAGTAGCCAGAAAAGTAAAAGGGCGAGTTAACCCAAGGTGGTTGGCATCAGTTGCAGATATTAAGCAGCAATTAGATGGATTAATTACCGTCAATTTTGTCAAAGAGACACCCGAAAAATGGTTTAAACAAATGCCTAGATATTTTCAGGCAATAGATAAGCGTTTAGAAAAAATTGATATTGACCCGAGTAAAGACCAATTAGCGATTAGGTTAATAAAGCCTATTTTAGAACGCTATGAGAATATTAAAAATGAGCCTGCCTATCTTGGCTCGTCCAATTTGGTTGAGATAAGATGGCTAATTGAAGAACTTAGAGTTTCTCTATTTGCCCAACCGATGAAAACGGTACAACCCGTTTCAATTAAAAGGTTGGAAAAGCTTTTAAAAGACCTTTAAAAACCCTAAAATCGCCAGGGGTGGTGTCTGTTTAAAGCTTTTTATTGCTCTTGTTTTCTCATGTGTGGGAACAATAAAACGTCTTTAATAGAAGTGGAGTCAGTAAATAGCATAACCAGTCTGTCTATACCAATGCCTTCGCCAGCAGTAGGTGGCATGCCATGTTCTAGGGCGGTGATGTAGTCTTCATCATAGTGCATGGCTTCATCATCGCCGGCATCTTTTGCAGAAACTTGGGATTTAAATCTTTCTGCTTGGTCTTCCGCATCGTTTAATTCGTTAAAGCCATTGGCAAGTTCGCGCCCGCCAATAAATAATTCAAAACGGTCGGTTATGCTGCTGTCATGGTCGCATCTGCGTGCTAGCGGTGAAACTTCGGCAGGGTATTCGGTGATGAAGGTTGGGTTCATTAATTTTTCTTCAACATGTTCTTCAAATATTTTGGTAATCACTTTTCCTAAACCAAACGAGGTTTCAATATGTACGCCCATTTTATTAGCTAGTGCGGTGGCAGATTCTAAACTAGCTAAATCGTCTAGGCTAACTTGTGGGTTGTATTGCACGATAGAATCTTTCATTGAAAGGCGGGCAAAGGGTTTGGCAAAGTCAAATACTTGACCTTGGTAAGGCACTTGGGCAGAACCAACAGCCAGTTCGGCGATTTCTTTTAATAGCTCTTCGGTGTAGTCCATTAATTGGTGGTAGTCGGTATAGGCAGCATAAAACTCGACCATGGTAAATTCTGGGTTATGGCGTGTGGAAAGCCCTTCGTTACGGAAGCTGCGGTTAATTTCAAATACGCGTTCAAGACCACCAACAACCAGTCTTTTTAAATAAAGCTCTGGAGCAATTCTTAAGTATAGTGGCATGTCTAGTGCATTATGGTGTGTGTGAAATGGCTTGGCAGTTGCTCCACCTGGGATAACGTGCATCATCGGCGTTTCAACTTCTATGAAGTCTTTTTTAATTAAAAAATTACGCACATGCTGGACGATTTTAGAACGAAGTAAAAAGGTGTTGCGGCTGTCTTCATTGACAATTAAGTCAATATAACGCTGACGGTATTTAACTTCTTGGTCTTGTAAACCGTGAAATTTATCAGGAAGCGGGCGCAATGATTTGGTGATGAGTTCGATTGCTTGAACGTGTACCGAAAGCTCGCCGGTGTTGGTTTTAAATAAGTAGCCTTCTGCCCCAACAATATCGCCTAAATCCCATTTTTTAAACTGGGTGTTGTAAAAATTTTCTGGTAGTTCATCGCGGGTAACATAAATTTGAATACGCCCGTCGCTGTCTTGTAAAGTAGCAAAACTTGCCTTGCCCATAATACGGCGTAACATCATTCTGCCAGCAACTTTAACTTTAACAGGTTCCATTTCGGCTAGTTCTGCTTTAGTAAATTGGCCATATTTTTTAGTAAGGTTTACCGATATATCTTCACGACGAAAAGTGTTCGGATAAGAGTATCCGTTTTCTCTGAGTGTGTTTAATTTAGCACGACGCTCGGCAATAATTTTGTTTTCATCTACTTCAGGCGTTGGGTTTTCAGATTTAGACATGTTAGTTCCTG
>CAZZKU010000067.1:0-6326 GCA_964654635.1 uncultured Piscirickettsiaceae bacterium
TTAAGTTAAATTGTTGTTAACTTTCTAAGTGGTCTAAATATTTTTCAGCATCTAGTGCTGCCATACAGCCAGCTCCTGCGGAGGTGATGGCTTGTTTGTAAACTTGGTCCATTACATCACCTGCGGCAAAAATGCCTTTAATTGAGGTTTGAGTTGCGTTACCTTGTAGCCCGCTTTCTACTTTTAAATAGCCATTGTCCATATCTAGTTGCCCATCAAATATTCCAGTATTAGGGGTGTGACCAATGGCGATAAAGACACCAGAAGCATCAATTTCTTTGGTGTCTCCTGTTTTTGCATTTTTAAGCCTTAGACCTGTTACGCCCATTTTGTCGCCTAACACTTCATCTAGCTGGTGGTTAAATTCTATTTTTATATTGCCATTTTTGGATTTTTCTAGTAGTTTTGCAGATAGAATTTTTTCTGAAGAAAATTTATCTCGGCGATGAATAATGGTTACTTCGGCGGCAATGTTAGATAAATATAACGCTTCTTCAACGGCAGTATTACCACCACCAATCACCGCTACTTTTTGCCCTCTATAAAAGAAACCATCGCAAGTCGCACAAGCAGAAACGCCTTTGCCTTTAAATTTTTCTTCGGATTCTAGCCCTAAATATTTAGCAGATGCACCCGTGGCAATAATTAAAGCATCACAAGTATATTCAGCAGAATCTCCAATTAGTTTAAACGGTTTGTTTTTTAGTTCGGCTGTGTGAATGTGGTCAAAAATAATGTCAGTACCAAATTTTTCGGCGTGTTTTTGCATTCTTTCCATTAATGCGGGGCCGGTTAGCCCTTCTGCATCACCTGGCCAGTTGTCTACTTCGGTGGTGGTGGTTAGTTGCCCACCTTGTTGCATGCCGGTAATAATAACTGGTTGTAAATTTGCTCTGGCGGCATAAACGGCGGCAGTATAACCTGCTGGGCCGGAACCTAAAATCAAAAGTTTATGATGTTGTGTTTTCATGTGTAATCCTTTAACCATCTATTTGTAATATTGTGCTAGAATTTTAGCATAAATTTTTAAGGAATAACTGAATGACTAAGGTCAAAGCCCGTAAGCTGGTTAAAAAAACAGCAGAAAAACTAACTAAGGAAGAGCCAAACTCTAGTTCTAGTCCGAACAATTCTGTAGAAAACGGTTTAAACTGGGTGTTAAAAGATAGCATTGTGTTAGCTTGCATGGGTTTTGCGTTATTTTTATTTTTAGTTTTGTTTAGCTATCATTCAACCGACCCTGGTTTTGAAACGGCAACCGCTTCAAAAGAGGTGCTTAATTATGGTGGAAAAACGGGTGCTTGGGTAGCGTCATTCTTACTTTATATGTTTGGCGTTTTTAGTTTCTTAATCCCGTTTGGTATTTTTATAGTCGGGGTGGTTACCCTTAAACTTAGAGCCAGTTCCGATATGGATTATGTTCGCTTTAGTGTGAGTATGTCGGGTTTGTTGTTGTTGATTTTAGCGGGTTCAGGCTTGGCAAGTTTGTATATGCAACCTGCACAAAGCTTTATTGAACTACCTTATTCCGCAGGTGGCGTGGTTGGTTTTGAAATAAGCAGTTGGTTGGTTGGTTCGGTAGATCTTTTGGGGGCGACTTTACTGTTGTTGATAATATTTATTCTTGCCTTTAGTTTATTTAGTAGTTTTTCTTGGCTAACTATTGTGGACTATACTGGGTTTTATACTTGGGCATTAATTCACAAGCTAGAACCTCATATTAGAGCTTTGAGTGAAAATTCTAGGCAGGTTAAAGAAAAACCTAGTTTGTCTAATTCGCTAACTAATACGTCAACTAATGCGCCAAGCCCTTCTAAAGCTAAGTTTATTGGCGGTCTAGTTGGTAAGGTTAAAGACAAAGCCAGTGAAACTAAAGGTAAGTTGTCACAAAAACTAACTCAAGAGAAAAAATTAGCGGTATTTGACCCCGTTATAAGTTCTATTGAAAATTCTATTGAAGACTCCGTACCCATTAAAGTGGGACAAAAAGAATCAGCGAACGCAACTGTACCATTACAAGAATCAGGTGATTTACCTAGTGTCGAATTGTTAGATGATGTGCCTGAAGGAACAGATGGTTTTTCATCTGATGAGCTTACTGATTTATCATTGTTGCTTGAACAGAGGCTACAAGAGTTTGGTGTGTCGGTACAAGTAGAGGCGGTGCAACCAGGTCCTGTGGTTACTCGTTTTGAAGTGTTGCCTGCTCCTGGGGTGAAAATTAGCCAGATTAATAATTTATCGAAAGATTTAGCTCGTGTGCTGTCGGTTAAGTCTGTTAGAGTGGTGGATATTATTCCTGGTAAGGCGGTTATTGGGATTGAAATACCCAATGATGTCCGCGATATGGTAACTTTGCGCGATGTTATTTCTTCTGCTGAATTTCAAAATTCAACGTCACCTTTAACGGTTGCGTTAGGTAAAGATATTGCGGGCAAAACCGTGGTAGCAGATATTGCAAAAATGCCCCATTTATTGGTGGCTGGTACAACGGGTTCTGGTAAGTCGGTTGGGGTCAATAGCATGATATTGAGTATCCTGTATAAAAGTACTCCCGACCAAGTTAGGTTGATTATGATTGACCCGAAAATGCTCGAATTATCTGTGTACGAGGATATTCCTCATTTACTAACCCCGGTCATTACTGATATGTCGGAAGCGGCAAATGCTTTGCGTTGGTGTGTATTTGAAATGGATAGGCGTTACCAGTTAATGGCAAAATTGGGGGTGCGAAATGTGGCTGGTTTTAATGCCAAGGTAAAGGGGGCAATTGATGATGGCAAACCGATTGTTGATCCGATTTATGCTCAAGTAGCTAATTTTGGTAATGAATTGGGTGAACAGCCACCAACTTTAGTGCCTTTACCTTATATAGTGGTGGTGGTGGATGAGTTTGCCGATATGATTATGGTGGTAGGGAAAGAGGTGGAACAACTTATTTCTCGTATAGCTCAAAAAGCCCGTGCGGCAGGTATTCATTTGATTTTGGCAACTCAACGACCTTCAGTAAATGTTATTACAGGCTTAATTAAAGCCAATATTCCTACCAGAATTTCATTTATGGTCAATACTAAAATAGATTCACGTACTATTTTAGACCAAGGTGGTGCGGAGCAATTATTGGGTATGGGAGATATGTTATTTATGCCACCAGGAACAGCTTCGCCAAAGCGAGTGCATGGTGCTTATATGACTGATGAAGAGGTTCATAAGGTTACTGAATTTGTGAAATCTCAAGGAGAGCCGCAGTATTTAGAAGGTGTTACTCAATCTGTTAGTGCCAGTGAAAATGATACAATTGCTGAAGATGCTGAACAAGACTTGTTATATGACCAAGTTGTTGCCTTTGTGGTAGATAATAATAGGGTGTCGGTGTCTTTAGTACAACGCCATTTTAAAATTGGTTATAACCGTGCAGCACGTATTGTTGAAGCGATGGAATCGGCTGGTATAGTATCGGCAATGAAGGGTAACGGAAACCGAGATGTTCTTGCCCCTAAATCTGAAATTTAAGGAAATGTTTGTGAAAAAAATAACGCTTATTTTAACCCTCTTTATGGTGTTAGCTCAGCCACAAATTGTACAAGCAGAAAGAGCAAAATTAAGTACGTTAACCGATTTTGTGAATAGCTTTTCAAGTTTTAGGGCTAATTTTCAGCAGTCTCAACCAGATGAATCTATGTTTACAATGAATCGTGCAACAGGCTATGTGGCAATAGAAAGACCTGGAAAATTATTTTGGGTATATCAGTCGCCAGAGCATCAAGAAATTATTGCCGATGGCGTTGATTTATGGATTTATGATGCCGACATAGATCAGGCAACGGTACGAACGCTAGCCAGTGTGCAAACAGATTTTCCTATGAGCTGGTTGTTGTACAACGAACCTGTTGAGAAAAATTTTGATGTGATTGTTGGGCAGAAAAAAAATGGGGTGAGCTGGTTTAATTTAGAGCCGAAAGATGCGACCTTTTTCCAAAGTTTAGAGGTGGCTATTGGTGATGGAAAGTTGCAACAAATTTGGATGTATCAAGGTGCGGATAATGTAACCAAAGTTGCCTTTGAAGATATTGAAATGAACGTAGATATTCCAGCGTCTAAGTTCCAGTTTATTCCACCTAAAGGGGTAGATGTAATCGGGCAGGCAAGCCGCTAGCTCTATGTCTTACTCGCCACTTTCTGACCGCCTAAGACCGAAAAACCTTGCCGATTATGTAGGGCAAAAACATATTATGGGTAAAGGACGTGCCTTATCCAAAATGTTTGAAAGCGGACATTTACATTCGATGATTTTTTGGGGGCCGCCAGGCACAGGAAAAACTACCCTAGCAAGGTTGATAGCTAAACAATCCGACCTGCAATTTATCAGTATGTCGGCGGTTTTAGATGGTGTAAAAGAAGTTAGAAAAGCGGTAGAAAAAGCACAAAAACAACGAGAACAATTTGACCAAGGTACTTTATTATTTGTTGATGAAGTGCATCGTTTTAACAAAGCCCAGCAAGATGCTTTTTTACCCTATGTAGAAGATGGCACTTTTATTTTTATCGGTGCAACCACCGAAAACCCTTCGTTTGAATTAAACAATGCGTTATTATCACGGGTCAGAGTCTATGTACTTCGCTCCTTAGATGAGGAGGATTTAGAGCAGGTTTTAGCAAGAGGAATTAAACTTTTATCGGCAGACTTATCTAGCCAATTAAGTATAGAGAAAGATGCCGAAAACGCTTTAATCCAATATGCCGATGGCGATGCTCGCAAACTGTTAAATGTATTAGAACAAGCACTAGATTTTGCAGAAGAGAACGATGATAATTGGTTGCTAACCCTAGCTAATTGTAAAGAAGTTATCCAAGGTGGAACAAGGCGTTTTGACAAAGGCGGTGAAGCCTTTTATGACCAAGTTTCTGCTTTGCATAAATCGATACGTGGTTCAGCTCCAGATGCTGCCTTGTACTGGCTAACCCGTATGTTAGATGGCGGAGTCGATGCCCGCTATTTATCCCGTCGTTTAATTAGAATGGCAAGTGAAGAAATTGGCAACGCCGATGTAAAAGCTTTAGAGGTCTGTTGTAATGCCGCCGATGCCTACGAAAGACTTGGCTCGCCAGAGGGCGATTTGGCTTTGGCACAGGCGGCGGTTTATTTAGCCGTTGCCCCTAAATCTAATGCGGTTTATATGGCTTATAAAGCGGTATTAAAAGATGTTGCTATTGCAGGGTCAGATGAAGTGCCTTTGCATTTAAGAAATGCTCCGACTAAACTAATGAAACAATTAGATTATGGCGAAGGCTACCGCTATGCACACGATGAACCTGATGCCTATGCGGCAGGAGAAAATTATTTTCCTGAAAATATGCCCGAACGAATTTATTATGAACCTGTTTTACGGGGGCTAGAAATTAAAATAAGCGAAAAATTAGCCAGATTAAAACAGTTAGATAAACAAGCGGTTAATAAAAGAAGGAAATAAGCATGCAAAGTTTCCATTTAATACAAATATTAGCCGTAGGAGTGGGTGGTTCTTTAGGGGCTGTTTCACGCTTATTACTGTCAAATCAAGTGTATGCTTGGTTAGGCAGAGATTTTGTTTATGGTACTTTAACAGTAAATGTATTAGGTTCATTTTTACTAGGCTTGCTTACCGTTCTGATGATTGATAAAATTCACCTATCGCTTGAATGGCGTGCGTTTTTAATAGTTGGTTTTTTAGGTGCATTTACTACCTTTTCAACCTTTGCCTTTGAAACGGTGCAGTATCTGCAAGAAGGGGCAATCGAAAAAGCGATACTTAATATTGTCGCCAATGTGGTATTAACCATTGGATTTGTTTGGCTAGGTATAGTAGTTGGTAAACAGTATTTTTTAACCCCATCTTCACTTTAGACTTTTAGGAAAAACTTTACATGACAATTAAATATAGCGATGAACACAGTTGGGTAATGTTAAACGAAGAAAGCAGTGCCACAATAGGCATAACCGATTTTGCTCAAGAGCAATTGGGAGATTTAATGAAAATAGAACTACCCGAATTAGGAACGCAAATTACCCGTGGAAATGCGGTGTGTAATATAGAATCGGTTAAAACCGCCTCTGAATTAATAGCCCCTGTTTCGGGAACGATTATAGAAGTAAACAACGCCCTAGACGATGAGCCAGAAAACGTAAATGATGACCCAATGGGCGATGGCTGGTTTATTAAAGTTGAAATGTCTGATGAAACTGAATTAGATGAATTAATGGATCAAGATAGCTACGATAATATCGCTTAAAACAGCTTAAAACACCCTTTTAAATCTCCAAAAACCCTAAAATCGCCAGGGGTGGT
>CAZZKU010000068.1:0-6172 GCA_964654635.1 uncultured Piscirickettsiaceae bacterium
CGCCCATCAGGATTCGAACCTGAAACCCTCGCCTTAGAAGGGCGATGCACTATCCAGTTGTGCTATGGGCGCTTATAATTTCAAACCTGGTGTTATTAAACTGAATACTCAATTTAATATAAAATATGGTCGGAGTAGAGGGATTTGAACCCGCGACCTCTTGTACCCAAAACAAGTGCGCTACCAAGCTGCGCTATACTCCGATAAGTTGGTGCGTATTCTATAGTTGTGGAGCCTGTCTGTCAATTCTTAAAGCATCTTTTTTTAAATAAGATAAGTTTTATTCTGTTCTTGTATCGCATAAAGCTTTCGAGCAGTATAATATGCTCTAAATATATCGTTTATAGAGATGAAAATAATATGACTGCAAAAATTTTAGATGGCAAGGCAATAGCGTTTAAATTACGAGAAGATATTAAGATAGAAGTAGATAAGCAGGTTGCTTTGGGTAAGAAAAAACCTGGTTTGGCGGTTATTCTTGTGGGTGAGGATCCTGCTTCTCAAGTTTATGTGCGTAATAAAAAAATAGCGTGTGAAAAAGTGGGTTTTAATGATGTGTCGATGGTTTTGCCAGTAGCAACAACTCAAGCAGAGTTGTTGGCTAAAATTGATGAATTAAATGCTGATGATAGTGTGCATGGCATTATTGTACAGTTGCCTGTGCCAGATCATATTGCTCCAGCAGAGCTTATTGAGCGTATTAGCCCTGAAAAAGATGTTGATGGTTTTCACCCTTATAATATGGGTCGTTTGGCAACAGGTTTGCCAGAACTTGCTCCTTGTACGCCCCGTGGTGTTATGACTATGTTAGCGACAACAGGTGTGCCTTTGCGTGGTTTGAATGCGGTGGTAGTTGGGGCTTCTAATATTGTGGGTGTGCCTATGGCGTTGGAACTTTTGAATGTTAGGGCAACGGTTACTATTTGCCATAGTGGTACGGTAGATTTGGCTAAGAAAGTATCTGAAGCGGATTTAGTGGTGGTGGGTGTAGGTATTGCTGAAATGGTGAAGGGAGATTGGATTAAAGAGGGTGCGATTGTGGTCGATGTGGGTATTAATCGTTTGGAAAGTGGACGTTTGGTGGGCGATGTTGAGTTTGATTCGGCTAAACAAAAAGCCAGTTGGATTACCCCTGTTCCTGGTGGAGTGGGGCCGATGACTATTGCTACGCTGTTGCAAAATACAATGGAAGCTGCTTATAAGTAGATAGAGTATTTTTAAATATATTCTATCTTTAGTATTTCGTAATCTATGTCGCCTTTAGGCGCTTTTACGGTAGCTTCATCTCCTTCTTCTTTGCCAATTAAGGCACGGGCGAAAGGGGAGTTAATCGATATTTTATTTTGAGCTATATCGGCTTCTTCATGCCCTACAATTCGGTAGCAAAACTCTTCTTCGGTTTCAACATTAACTAGGGTTACGGTTGATCCAAAAATAACTTTTCCATTTGGGTTTAGTTTGGTTACATCTATAATTTGTACTGAACCTAAAGTGCCTTCAACTTGAGCTATTCTAGCTTCAATTAGAGCTTGTTCTTCTTTGGCTGCGTGGTATTCTGCGTTTTCTTTTAAGTCGCCATGTTCACGAGCATCGGCTATGGCTTGTGATATTTCAGGTCGTTTTACTTTTTTAAGTTGATTCAGTTCAGCTTGAAGTGCTTCCGCACCTTCTTTGGTCATTGGGTGTGTTTGCATGTTTATTTAACCTTGGTTATTTAACTTTTATATCTTGTAGGCGGGTTACTTTTTGGTTGTTAATAAAGTCCATTGAGGCAACCATTGCCATTGCTCCTGCCATAGTGGTGGTGTAGCATACTTTTTTCATTAATGCTTCTCTACGAATGCCAGAAGAATCTTTGATGCTGACAGAACCATCGGAGGTATTTACAATTAAGGATACTTCTCCATTGACGATAGAGTCAACTATATTGGGGCGACCTTCGGTTACTTTGTTGACTATTTCGCAGGCGATGTTTGCTTCATGTAGCGATTTAGCTGTACCACGGGTCGCAAGAATCGTGAAGCCCTTGGCAATTAGTTTTTTTGCTAGGGTAATCACTTTAATTCGGTCTGCTTGTCTAACACTTAAAAAAGCGTTGCCAGAAGTCGGTAGGATTGTACCTGCCGCTAATTGTGCCTTGTGATAGGCTTCTGGGAAGGTGTCGCTAATGCCCATTACTTCGCCTGTTGATTTCATTTCTGGCCCTAAAATAGGGTCAACACCTAGAAATTTTATAAACGGGAATACTGCTTCTTTTACTGAAAAATGCAAGGGTTTAACTTCTTCGGTAAATTTTTGCTGGGTTAATTTTTGCCCAACCATGCAACGAGCGGCTATTTTTGCAAGTGGTTGCCCCATTGCTTTAGACACAAAAGGAACTGTTCTTGATGCTCTTGGATTAACTTCAAGTACGTAAATTTCTTCGCCTTGTACTGCAAACTGGGTGTTCATTAAACCAACTACGCCTAGAGCATGTGCCATTTTGGTTACTTGGTCGCGAATTTCATCTTGAATTTTCATTGAAACGCTGTAAGGAGGCAAGGAGCAAGCTGAATCACCCGAGTGAATTCCTGCCTGCTCGATATGCTCCATTACTGCTCCGATAACCACGATTTCGCCATCACATACGGCATCGACATCTAGTTCGATAGCATCGTCTAAGAATCGATCAAGTAGCACTGGCGAGTCATTAGAAACTTTAACTGCTTCGGTCATGTAGCGAGATAAATCTGCATCAGTATAAACAATTTCCATTGATCTTCCGCCTAGTACGTAAGATGGTCTGACAACTAGTGGGTAGCCGATTTCATTGGCTAATATAATGGCTTGTTCTTCGTTTCTGGCGGTTCTGTTTGGTGGTTGTTTTAAACCAATTTCATTTAGCAGTTGTTGGAAGCGTTCTCGGTCTTCTGCTAAGTCTATTGAATCTGGGGTTGTTCCAATAATTGGTACGCCTGCTTCTTGTAGGTCTTTGGCTAGTTTTAATGGAGTTTGTCCACCGTATTGAACAATTACGCCTTTGGGTTTTTCAACATCTACTATTTCTAGTACATCTTCTAGGGTTAGTGGTTCAAAATATAGACGGTCAGAGGTGTCATAGTCGGTAGAAACTGTTTCTGGATTACAGTTTATCATGATGGTTTCGTAGCCATCTTCACTTAGTGCCATTGCGGCATGTACGCAACAATAGTCAAACTCTATGCCTTGACCTATGCGGTTTGGTCCACCACCTAGTACGATTATTTTGTCTTTATTTGTTGGCTTTGCTTCACACTCGTCTTCATAGGTAGAGTACATGTAGGCGGTGGAGGTTTCAAATTCGGCTGCACAGGTATCTACTCGCTTATAAACTGGGCGAATATTTAGAGTGTGGCGAAATTTTCGTATTAGAGCCGCATCGGTATTTAGTAGTGTTGCCAGGCGGTTGTCTGAAAAACCTTTACGTTTTAAATGACGTAAATAGTCTTTATCAAGTGCATCAAGCCCTTTTTGTTTTACTTCATCTTCTATGTCAATCAGTTCTTTAATTTGTGATAAGAACCAAGGATCAATTTTTGAAATGTCGTAAATGGTTTCTATGTCCCAACCGGCTCTAAAAGCGTCTGCTACATACCAAATTCGTTCATAACCAACTGAACGCAATTCTTTTCTTAGGGTATCTTTTATTTCTTTTTCGTCCATGCTTTCTAGGGGCATTATTTCATCGAAACCGTTTTTGTCCGTTTCTAGCCCGCGTAGTGCTTTTTGGATAGATTCTTGGAAAGTACGCCCGATAGACATGACTTCACCGACCGATTTCATTTGAGTGCTTAGGCGATTGCTGGCTTGTGGAAATTTTTCAAAGGTAAAGCGGGGTATTTTGGTAACCACATAGTCAACAGTTGGCTCGAAAGAGGCAGGCGTTGCCCCGTTGGTTATGTCATTTTGTAGTTCGTCTAGCGTGTAGCCTACAGCTAATTTAGTGGCAATTTTGGCAATAGGAAACCCTGTTGCTTTAGATGCTAATGCAGAAGAGCGGGATACACGGGGGTTCATTTCAATAATAATCATTCGCCCGGTATCGGGATTGATAGAGAACTGGACGTTAGAACCGCCTGTTTCTACCCCTATTTCACGTAATACGGCTAAAGAGGCGTTACGCATTATTTGATATTCTTTATCGGTCAGTGTTTGGGCAGGGGCAACGGTGATTGAGTCGCCGGTGTGAATGCCCATTGGGTCTAGATTTTCAATTGAACAAATTATAATGGCGTTGTCGTTTTTGTCTCTGACCACTTCCATTTCATATTCTTTCCAACCTAAAATAGATTCTTCAATTAACAGTTCTGAAGTAGGGGAAAGCTCTAGCCCGAAGCTACAAATTTCTTCAAATTCTTGTTTGTTGTAGGCGATGCCTCCGCCTGAGCCACCTAGGGTGAAAGAAGGGCGAATGACGGCTGGAAAGCCAACTCTTTCTTGTATTTCCCAGGCTTCTGTTAGGTTGTGTGCTACGTCTGAGTCAGGCATGTCTAGACCAATTTTTTTCATGGCTTGGCGAAAGCGGTCGCGGTTCTCTGCCTTGTCAATTGCATCGGCATTAGCACCGATTAATTCAACGTCAAATTCTTTTAAAACGCCTCTTCGATCAAGTTCTAAGGCACAGTTTAAAGCAGTTTGACCGCCCATTGTGGGTAAGATGGCATCGGGTTTTTCTTTGGCAATAATGTTGCGGACTGTTTGCCATTCGATAGGCTCTATGTAGGTTGCATCTGCCATTTCGTGGTCGGTCATAATGGTGGCAGGATTGGAGTTAATTAAGATAACTCGGTAGCCTTCCTCTTTAAGTGCTTTGCAAGCTTGTACGCCAGAGTAGTCAAATTCGCAGGCTTGACCAATAATAATCGGACCTGCACCAATAATTAAAACGCTTTTAATATCTGTTCTTTTTGCCATTTTAATTCCCGTGCTTATGCGTTAGCATTTTTAAATTGTTGAATGTTTTGAATAAATTGGTCAAACAAAGGGGCAACATCATGTGGGCCTGGACTGGCTTCGGGGTGACCCTGAAAGCTAAAAGCAGGTTTGTCGGTGCGTTGTATGCCTTGTAACGAGCCATCAAATAACGATTTATGAGTTGCTTTTAGATTGTTGGGTAGTGAGTTAATATCAACTGAAAAACCGTGGTTTTGTGCGGTAATCATGACCGATTTACTGCTTAGGTCTTGTACGGGGTGGTTGCCACCGTGATGACCAAATTTCATTTTTAAAGTTTTAGCACCTGATGCTAGGGCTAGTAGCTGGTGTCCTAGGCAAATTCCAAAAATGGGAATATCGGTTTCTAAAATTTGTTGGATTGCTTTAATCGCATAGTCGCAAGGTTCTGGGTCACCAGGTCCGTTGGAGAGGAAAATGCCGTCTGGCTTTAATGCCAATACTTCTTGGGCGGTTGTTTTGGCTGGGACAACGGTTAGTTTGCAACCACGGTCGGCTAGCATTCTGAGTATGTTCTTTTTAACCCCATAATCAAAAGCGACTACGTGGTATTGCTGTTTGGCGGTTTGGTCGCTAAAGCCTTTTTCAAGAGACCAGCTTCCTTCGTTCCAATTATAGGTTTTAGCGGTGGTGACTTCTTTGGCAAGGTCAAGCCCTTTTAAGCCAGAGAAAGACTTGGCTTTGGCAATGGCTTGCTCAGCATCAATGTTTTCTCCGCTGATAATTATGCCTGATTGAGAGCCTTTTTCCCTTAAAATTCGGGTAAGTTTGCGGGTGTCAATATCGGCGATGGCAACAATTTTTTGTTCTATTAAATATTCGGGTAAGGATTTTTTCGCTCGAAAATTGCTCATTAAAGTGGGGCAGTCACGGACAATAAGACCTTGTGCCATGATTGAGTCAGATTCGCTATCTTCGTCATTAATGCCTACATTACCTATATGTGGGTAGGTAAGGGTAACAAGCTGTTTAAAATAAGAGGGGTCGGTTAGGATTTCTTGATAGCCAGTTAAGGAGGTATTAAAAACAACTTCACCAATGGTTTCGCCCTCTATTCCTAGAGAGGTTCCCCAAAAAAGTGTGCCGTCTTCCAAAGCCAGTAAAGCTTGCATCATGTTTATTCCATCCAGGATTAAGTATATAAATTATATAAATTGTAGGTACAAAAAAACGGCTACACTCTTAGCTATAGAGCGGACAC
>CAZZKU010000069.1:0-3342 GCA_964654635.1 uncultured Piscirickettsiaceae bacterium
TAACACGTTTAATTCGATATAAAGCAACTTCACCAAATAAATTAGGGGCCAGTTTCATGCCTAGCGACCCTTTGCCTTTTTGGTTTATTACCGACTTATTAACAATTTGAATAGACTTTTCTGCACACAAATCTTCAAAATCTTTAAAGGTGCATAAATGTATATTGGGGGTGTCATACCAGGTGTTGGGTAGATATTTGTTTTTAGGCATGCGACCAGTAAAAGCCAGTTGAAGCCTATTTTTCCAGTGACCAAAATTAGGAAAGGTAATAATACATTCCTTGCCCGTGGTTAGCATTTGCTCAAGTAATAGGTCGGGTCGCCTTACGACCTGTAAAGCCTGGGTCATTATGATAAAATCAAAAGAATCTTTTTCAAAATATTTTTCAATATCATTCTCATTTAAGTTGCTTTGAATGACGTTTAAACCCGCTTGAATTGCTTTTACATTTTTAACAGGGTCTATTTCCATGCCATAGCCTGTTATGTTTAAGACCGTTTTTAAGTGTTTAAGCAATTTACCATCGCCACAACCAAGGTCAAGCACTCGCGCATTAGGGGTTACCCACTCGGTAATACTTTTGAATTCAGTAGAAAGATTACTCATGTTATCTCCGCTTTTATTCTGGACATATAAGCACTCAATACCTGTTCATAGTGGTCGTTTTTAAGCAAAAAAGCATCATGTCCATGCGGTGAAGTTATTTCAGCATAAGACACGTTGGCATCATTGTCTAGTAAAGCTTTAACAATTTCATGCGATCTTTCGGGAGCAAAACGCCAGTCGGTGGTAAATGAGATTACTAAAAAACTGGCACTGGCTTTGGCTAGAGTTTTAGAAAGGTTGTTGTTATGTTCTGATGCGGGGTCAAAGTAATCTAATGCTTTGGTCATTAATAAATAGGTATTTGCATCAAAGTTTTGTTTGGTTGCAAATTTTTCACCTTGGTATCTTAGATAGCTTTCAACTTGGAAATCTACTTCATAAGTATAGTTTAATTTTTCTTGGCGTAACTCTCGCCCAAACTTTTTTCCCATCACATCATCAGATAAATAGGTTAAATGCCCAAGCATTCTGGCTAAAGCCAAGCCGCGTTTGGGAAGGGTGTTTTGGTCGATAAATCGACCATTATGAAAATCAGGATCTTCCATAATTGCTCTACGAGCCACTTCATTAAAAGCAATATTTTGAGCAGAAAATTTTGGCGCAGCGGCAATAACAATAGCATGTTTTATTTTATCGGGGAAGTCGATAGACCATTGTAAAACTTGCATCCCTCCCATAGAACCACCAATGACAGCCGCCCAGCACTCAATGTTAAGGTGTTGTTGTAATGTGTGTTGGCTGGCAACCCAGTCTTTACAAGTTATGATGGGAAAGTCAGGCCCATAAATCTTATCGGTAAGCGGGTCAATGCTAGCCGGGCCTGATGACCCATGGCAACCACCTAGGTTGTTAGAACAAACTACAAAAAATACATTGGTATCAATTGGTTTACCTGGACCAATATAATTGTCCCACCAACCTGGCGTGGTTTCTCCTTCATATAACCCCGCAGCATGATGATTGCCACTTAAAGCATGGCAAATTAAAAGGGCATTGTCAGCCGCCTTATTTAGCTTGCCGTAGGTTTCATACACCAGATCATATTCAGTTAAAACAGATCCGCTAACCATGTTTAAAGGTTCGGTTACATGTAAGGTTTGTGGAGATACGATGCCAACAGAATTCATTTATTAAACCAAGCTTTGTCCAAGTTGAGCAATAGAACCGACTACCATTATTTGGGTAAGTTTAATCACAATAATTGCGAAAATTGGCGATAAATCCATACCACCTATAGGCGGAACTAAACGTTGGAAAGGAGCTAATATTGGTTGAGCCATTTGAAAAAATATTTGGGTATTGGGGTTATTACTAGGGCCTACCCAACTTAAAATTACCTGAATAACAATTAACCAAAACATTAAATCTAACATTTGGTTCATTATTTCGGTAATTGAAAATATTGCAATTAGCGATATTCCATAAGACTTGCCAGTAAAATAGCCTAATAATAATACAAATAAGGCTTGTACCACAAAAGCAGCAGCAATAGCACTTCCGTCCCAACGACCTTTAGAAGGGATGATTTTATTAAAAGGCATGCAGATAGGGTTGGTTACCTTAGCCACAAATGCCACAATCGGATTACGCCAATCAATATAAGTAGCACGCAAAAAGAAACGTAGTAGTAGGATGAAAACAATCATGCCTGCAATAAATTGCAGTAAGAACAAGCCGCCTTGATCAACTGGTGACATTGAAAACTCCATTTAACAAATAATATTTACTATTTTATATGCAAATGGAAAAGACAATTAACTTTATTTGGTTAGTTTGGGTTTTTCTTTGATGGTTGCGGCAATAGAAAGTTCATCTGCCAAGCTAATCGCTCTGTTTTTAGCCGCTAACATCGCTTGAGAAACTACTTCAGGCAGTTGGTTTGCTTCAAATGATTTAATTGCTTGCTCGGTAGTGCCATTGGGTGAGGTCACCTTTTTACGCAAGTCCTCACAACTATCGGCACTTTCAAGTGCCATTTTAGCCGCTCCAAAAGCGGTTTGAATGGTGAGTAGTTTGGCTGTCTTTTTATCAAGCCCCATATTTTCAGCTGCCTGTTGCATGCTTTCCATAAATAAAAAGTAATAAGCAGGTCCAGAACCTGACAGAGCAGTAACCGAATCTATATCTTCATCGCTATCTACCCAAACAGTTAAACCAACAGCTCTTAGTATGTTTTCAGCATCAGATTTTTGTTCAGTTGAAACAAGACTGTTTGCAAAAAGTCCCGTTGCTCCTGTTTGAATCATTGAGGGAGTGTTGGGCATGCACCTTACCACGGCACAATTGCCACCAAGCCAGCGGTTAATGTCAGTTGAGCGAATACCTGCGGCAACCGAAATAACCAACGGTTTGTGTTTAATTACCGTATCTTCAATATTAGAGCAGACACTGGCTAAAACCTGTGGTTTGATAGCAAGCACCACTATGTCGGATTGTGTAATTGCCTCAATATTACTTTCTATACAGCGGACACCAACGCTTTGCATAACTTGTTGGCGGTTAGATTCAGAAGGACTGGTTGCAATAATTTTTGTTACATCATAGCCACTAGCCAATAAGCCTTTGATTAAGCTTATTGCCATATTTCCCGCACCTATAAAAGCTATTTTTTTATTCATGCTTAAAACTCACCCCATTCATCGCCTTGCCCTAGTTTTGGTTGAGACGGAGCAGGGGTCTGTAGGCTAGAGCTTTCTGCTGTGGGTTTACTCGTGACCTTAGCGATTGTTCTAGGA
>CAZZKU010000069.1:3442-6006 GCA_964654635.1 uncultured Piscirickettsiaceae bacterium
CTGTTGCTTGATCGCCGCTATTTTTTTCATATATTTCAACTTCTAAATCATTAATTAAAGCAATCGTTTTGGCACTTAGTTCCTCTAGTTTATCCGCTTCTAAAATAGCTTCTTTTTCTTTTCCAGCATCTTTTAAATTTAATATGTTGCCAATAAAATTATGCAGAGCTAAGTGGTCTTTTTCTAAAATTTGGTAAGATTTAAGGTGGGCGAAACTTTTTCCTTCTTCGCTATAAATCCACTGTCCTAAAATACACTTAGTACCATCAGAAGCTGTATCACGCGGAAACTCAATCTCAACGTTGTTTAAATAAGCCTGGACATTAACACGCCAATAGTTATGTGCACGGCGAACAGAACCAAAGTCTACCGATGTTTCTGAGGTACCTTTGGTTAAAGAATTACTTGAACCTGTTGTTTTAAATGCTTGAATGGTGGTAAACATTTTTTCAGATAAGGATTTTAATGACTGTGCGGTGGTGGTGGAATTTTCCACTAGGGCGGCATTTTGTTGTACTGCTCCATCAATATTGGTAATAGCTTGGTTGACTTGAGAAACACCTTGGGATTGTTCTTTACTTGAGCTAGCTATTTCCTCAATAATTTGGTTAGTATTGTTGATTCCCTCAACAATTTCGGATAAAGAATTTCCTGAGTTTTTAACTTGAACCGTTCCTTCAGCAACTTTAGACACAGTGTCTTCAATAAGCTCCCTAATTTCTTTCGCTGCATCGGCAGATTTTCCTGCAAGGGTTCTAACCTCTCCAGCCACTACTGCAAATCCACGACCATGGTCGCCAGCTCTTGCCGCCTCAACTGCCGCATTGAGCGCGAGTAGGTTGGTTTGGAATGCGATACTGTCAATTAAGCTAATAATGTCATTGATTTTTTGGCTAGACTGGTGAATCTGTTCCATAGACTGAATGGCTTGCTCCATAATTTCAACACTATCATGCGCTTTTTTAGCCGTTTTATGAGTAGCCTGAGTAGCTTGTTGTACGTTATCAGAGTTTTGTTGAATGGCTGAAGTAATTTGCTCCATACTGGCAGCGGTTTCTTCTAAGGATGCAGCCTGTTCTTGAGTACGATCATTCAAGTTAATACTTGAATCTTCGATATCATTGGCACCTATTTGGACTCTTTTAATGGTTTGGGTAGTTTGATTTATTAACGAACTGGTATTCTCTATAGCCACATTGATAGCGGTTTTTAACAGGTCAAAACGACCATGCATTTCGCCAGTTATTTTGTCGCTTAAATTTCCCTTAGCCATTTCTATACTAATAGCAACCGCTTGGTTAATAGGGTATTCAATGGCATCAATTAATTTATTAATTTGTTTTGCAACCTTTAACGCAGAACCAAATAGTATTGAAGTGTCAATTTTTTGGTCAAAAATACCCAATGCTGCCAATTCTACTGACTTCCCAATATTCTCTACCAAGACGATATCTTGAGTAATATCTTGCCATTCTATTAACAAGCCAATGCGTTGGTTATTTCGGTTATAAATTGGATTTATTATCAGTTCAATGTAGGTGTTGCCAAACTGAAGGTTTGTTTTGAGAGTATCGTCTAAGTCCAGCAGAGTTTGGTGTTGATTTTTAAGTAGTTCATGAAAGAGGGTTATATTTTCGCCACACAGTTTTTTTGGAGAAAAAGCAGGTAACGAACTTTGTATAGAAGGTTGAATTTCGGTTAAAAGTTGAATTAAGTTTTTGCTAACAAAGTTTACTTCTAAACTATTGTTAACGGTCATTAAATTAGCAGAGCTAAGGTTTATGGCATCTTCGAGCTGTTGTGCTTTATCCAGTTGCTCTAAACTTTTTTCTTGCGAATAGCGGGTACTAATTGCGGCAGCAATAAGCGAGTTAAGTATTCGTCCTGTATGAGTTTTGTTATCACCAGCGGTTAAATCAATTTTTTCATAATTAGAAATTTTTAGTAAGTCTTGGTTAATTTTTTTTGATGTTAAGTAGGTTTCTCGTACAATTAAGTAGCTAGGGATAATAAACAGTAGCGAAATTAAAATAATTTCCCAAATTGGAGCCTGGTTTAAAGTTTTAAAAATAGCTAAGGGAATAACGCCTAAGAAGAACATGACCACTAAAGTTTGATTGGGAGGGGATAATTTACGTAGTGGGTTCAGTCGTGAAAATTGAAAGCCATTAATTATTTTACCATTTTCAATTTTTAATTTTTTAGCAGCTATTTGCTGGTAAGCTTTGCTAGCAACTGCTTTATCAGCATCTGAACAATAAGTCCGAAAAGACAAGTAGCCAGTTACTTTTCCTTTAACAAAAACAGGAGTAACATTGGCTGTTACCCAATAGAAACGACCATCTTTTCGTTTGTTTTTTACAATTTGTGACCAGGTTCCACCTGCTTTAATGGTCTGCCATAAATCTTTAAAAACAGCGGCAGGAACATCTGGGTGGCGAACTATGTTGTGAGGAGAACCCAATAGTTCTTCCTTACTAAAACCTGAAGCGATTTCAAAAGCATCGTTAACTTCGGTTATATTGCCCTGTAAATCTGTTTTGGTAACCAGCGTAACGTCTTCA
>CAZZKU010000070.1:0-5984 GCA_964654635.1 uncultured Piscirickettsiaceae bacterium
AAATCGCTAGTTATTCTTACTCAAATCCATACATTATAGGGTGTTATTAGATACCACCCCTGGCGATTTTTAAGCTTTTAGCTATTTTTTATTCATTACTGCCATTATTCTCATTCGAATCACCATTAAATCAGTAGGGTCAGCTAGTTGATTTGATTTTTCTAATAAAAACCCTTCTAACTGTTCCCATTCCATGCTAATAAACTGCTCCACACCTTGTTCTAAGTCGTTTAGGTACTCTGCTAGTTGCATGCAGTCATTGTAAACATCTTCGCGTACCTTTTCTAGCTGTTCTTTTGTTAGTTCCTCTAGTACCGACTCTTTTTCTTCGATGGTCATAATGGTTTTGCCAAGCAAATCCCATGACTTTAGTTCGGCTTTAATGACTGCTTGCTTGGCATTTTCAATTAGGTAGCTGTAGGCTGATAACATGGCGTTTTGATTGTTTTTGTTGCTGGTAACTTCACCCATAATTTCACTCATCATAATTCTCTCTTTTTGCTATAATATTTTTCTATTTTACCATTGACAAGAAATAAATTAATGACCAAAAACAACAACAGTACAGCAGATACACAACAATTTAACGACTATAAGCCTAGCGATATCGAGGCTGGCATTCAACAAGTTTGGTCCGATAACAAAGTTTTTGAAGTGGTTGAAGACGACACAAAAGAAAAGTTTTATTGCTTGTCTATGTTTCCCTACCCCAGTGGAAAGTTACACATGGGTCATGTCCGTAACTATACCATTGGCGATGTAATTTCTCGTTACCAACGAATGCAAGGCAAAAATGTTTTGCAACCTATGGGTTGGGACGCTTTTGGTCTGCCTGCTGAAAATGCCGCTATGCAACATAATGTACCGCCGTCTAAGTGGACCTATGAAAATATTGACTACATGCGCAACCAGTTGCAGTCGCTAGGTTTAGGGGTGGATTGGTCGAAAGAAATTGCCACTTGTCATCCCGAATACTATCGTTGGGAACAGTGGTTGTTTACTCGTTTAATGGCAAGAGGGTTGGTTTATCGTAAATTATCGGTAGTAAATTGGGATCCTGTTGACCAAACTGTTTTAGCCAACGAGCAGGTTATTGATGGTAAAGGCTGGCGTTCAGGCGTGGCAGTTGAGCGTAAAGAAATTGCCCAGTGGTTTTTAAGAATTACCGACTATGCCGAAGAATTACTGTCGGGTTTAGACGATTTAGACGGCTGGCCTGAACAAGTCAAAACCATGCAGAAAAATTGGATAGGTAAGTCAACAGGGCTAGAAATCCAATTTCCTGTTGCCAGCGGTTTAGATGCTTCAACCAACCCTTTAAAAGTTTATACCACTCGTCCAGATACCTTAATGGGAGTCACCTATCTTGCGGTGGCAGCAGACCATCCTTGGACACATAAGATGGCTGTTAATAACCCTGTTTTAGCAGAGTTTATAGAGGAATGTTTGCATACTTCTACCGCCGAAGCCGACATGGAAACCATGCAAAAAAAGGGTGTAGATACTGGTATAACAGTTACCCATCCAATTACCGGTGAAACTTTGCCTGTTTGGGCTGCTAATTTTGTATTAATGGGTTATGGAACGGGGGCGGTTATGTCTGTTCCTGCTCACGACCAACGTGATTATGAATTTGCAAAAAAGTATGGTTTATCAATTAAAGCGGTTATTCGTGCTGCACAAGAAGAGTCTGCAGATGTTTCTGAACAAGCTTTTACCGAAAAGGGCGTGTTATATAATTCTGGGCAGTTTGATGGTTTAAAATCTAAACAAGCTTTGTATGAAATGGCAAAAGTTTTGGGTGAATTAAAATTAGGTGAAAAACAAACTAACTACCGTTTGCGTGATTGGGGTATTTCCAGACAACGCTATTGGGGTTGTCCTATTCCTGTTATTTATTGCCCCGCTTGTGGTGCTTTGCCCGTGCCAGAAAAAGATTTACCTGTCGAGCTACCAAAAGACATTGTGCCAGATGGAGCAGGTTCGCCTTTAGCTAAATTAGACAGTTTTAAAAATTGCGATTGCCCACAATGTGGCGGTCCAGCAAAACGTGAAACCGATACCTTTGATACTTTTTTTGAATCGTCTTGGTATCACACTCGCTATCCGTCTAAAAGTTGCACCACGGGAATGGTTGATAAAAGTGCCGACCATTGGTTACCAGTAGATCAATATATTGGCGGAATTGAGCATGCTATTTTGCATTTATTGTACGCACGTTTTTTCCATAAATTGATGCGTGATGAAGGTTTGTTATCTTCTGATGAACCTTTTAAAAACCTATTAACTCAAGGCATGGTGTTAGCCGCCAGTTGGTTTAGTAAAGATGAAAGCGGCAAACAAACTTGGTATTCTCCGTTAGAGGTAGAAGCTATTACCGATGACAAAGGCAATATTGTTAGCGGAAAATTAAAAGAAAGTGGTGCGTCGGTAGAATACGGTGGCATTATTAAAATGTCGAAATCAAAAAATAACGGCATAGATCCACAGACTTTAATTGACCAATACGGAGCTGACACTTTACGCCTGTATATTATGTTTGCCGCGCCACCAGAACAAACTTTAGAATGGTCAGATTCAGCGGTAGAAGGGGCGTTTCGTTTTCTAAACCGAGTGTGGCGTGTTGCCCAAGCTCATATTGAACTAGGGCTAGTGAAGCCTTGTTCTGGTAATGATGGTTTGAATAAAAATCAAAAATCACTGCGTTTAAAGCTGCACAACACCATTAAAAAAATTACCGATGATATGGGTCGAAGAATGCATTTTAATACTGCCATTGCTGCCAGTATGGAATTGGTAAATGAATTGTCTAAATTTAAAGATGATTCTGTTCTTGGTCGGTCAATAATGCAAGAAGCATTAGAGTCGCTAGTATTATTGCTTTCCCCTATGTCACCACATATTTCTCAGCAACTTTGGCAAGAACTAGGTAAAACTGGTTTGGTTATTGACCAGAACTGGCCACAAGTGGATGAAGAGGCTCTAGTAAAAGATGAAATTGAAATAATGATTCAAGTCAATGGTAAGTTGCGTGGCAAAATAGAAGTGGCAGCCAACGCCAGTAAAGAAACCATTTTAGCTGCCGTTAAAGCCGATGAGCAAGCAATTAAATTTATTGCAGGCAAAGAAATTATAAAAGAAATTGTCGTACCTGGGCGTTTAGTTAACATAGTGGTAAAAGGTTAAAGCAATGCGTTTTTGGCAGGTATCGTTAATTTTAATATTTACAAGTTCATTGCTAACCGCTTGTGGTTTTCATTTAAAAGGCATGGGCGAGCAAAGTCAGGCAACTTATCAAACGGTACGTTTAATTGACTTACACAAAGTAAACCCCGATGTTAAGCGTGTAATTATCCAACAATTTAGAGGTATGAATGTAAAGGTTGTCAATAACTTAGCCGATGCAGATGTGGCAGTTACTTTTCAAGCTACTGGTTTTCAAACCACCAGTACAGGACGAACAGGCAGGGGAGATGTCGCTTCTCAATTGTTAAAAATGAGCCAACCCATTGTGGTTGATAATGCTCAAACAGGGCAACAAATATTGACCACCACGGTAACCAGTTTTCGGGATAGAAATATCAATAATCAAAACTTACAAGCCTCTTCACGGGAACTTGCCTCTATTCAAAAACAAATGGCAACCGACCTTGCTTTGCAAGTAATTGATAGAGTCAATCGTGTTTATAGCCATAGCCAGTCTGTACAAAAATGATTGCCGCCCCTGCTTTTATTCGCCAGTGTCAGTCAAATCAGTTTGAGATAAAACCGATTACGCTAATTTATGGTGAAGAACCTTTGTATATTCGCCGAGCTTTAGATGGGTTAAGAGACAAGCTAAAAAGCCAAGATTATTTGCAACGAGACCGATTTGATGTTGATGCTAGTTTTAAATGGGATGAACTGCGCATGGAAATTTCAGCAGGTAGTTTGTTTGCCGACAGACGTATTATTGAATTAGAAGTTCCTTCCGCTAAATTTGGGCGAGATGGCGGGGCTTTTATTCAAGAGTGGTTAAAGTTGGTACACGATGTTCCGCCAGAAATTTGTTTGGTTATTTTATGCGAGAAAATAGAATATAAACAAAAAAGTGCCAAGTGGTTTAAAGCGATTGAAGCGAGTGGTTGGGTGGTTGAATCTAAACCTATTTTAGGGCAAAATTTAACCGCATGGTGTCAAAATAAAGCCTCTGAATTAGGGCTAAGCTTAGAACTTGAAGCAGCTAATTTATTAGCCGAAAGGGTCGAGGGAAACTTATTAGCTGCCGACCAAGAATTAGAAAAACTGGCGTTACTGTTTCCAAAACAAGCGATAAATGTAGGGCAAATACAATATAGCGTAGCCGACCAGGCTCATTACCAATTGTTTGCTTTAAGCAGTGCCATGCTAAATGGTCGGACTCAATTGGCATTGCAAATATTACATAGGTTGGCTCAAACGGGTTTAGAACAACCTGTTATTTTGTGGTTGTTGTCGAAGGAGTTGCGAGAGCTAATTAACCTTAGTCAATTACAACAAACCCAATCATTAGGGGCTGTTTTTAAACGGTTGCGAATTTGGCAATCTAAACAAGCAGAGTACCGTAGTGCTTTACAACGGCATAACTTATCAGAGTTACAGTCTTTATTAAGTATAGCCCTAGCGGTAGATTTAAACATGAAAGGATTGAGGGCAGGTTATTCAAAACAAAATGCCTGGGTAAGTTTAAGCGAATTGGTTTTTAAAATAGCAAGTTAGGATAAATATATGGACAATGCAGTTTCAGAAATGATGCTAAAAATAGGAAAGTCAGCAAGGCAAGCAGGAAGAGCCTTGTCAGTTGCCCCAACCGAGCAAAAAAATAAAGCCCTTTTATTAATGGCAGATGCCTTATTAGAGAGAGCAGATTATTTAAAAACTCAAAATAAAAAAGATTTAACGCAAGGCAAAAAAAATGGTTTAAGTGCAGCCATGTTGGATCGACTAGCAATAACCGATTCAGTCATTAACAGTATGGTAGAAGGCTTACGCCAGGTTGCAGGGTTGAATGACCCAATTGGTGAAATAACCGATATGCGTTTTTTACCATCAGGCATTCAGCTAGGCAAAATGCGCGTGGCTTTGGGCGTAGTGGGTATTATTTATGAATCGCGCCCGAATGTAACCATTGATGCCGCCGCTTTATGTTTAAAATCAGGCAACGCCACTATCTTACGCGGCGGTTCAGAAGCAATTCATTCTAATAAAGCGCTGGCTCATTGCATTCAATTAGCTTTAACAAAAGCTGGCTTACCAGAAGAAGCAGTACAGGTAATTGAAACCACCGACAGAGCTGCGGTCGGTGAATTAATTGCTATGCCCGATTATGTCGATGTAATTATTCCGCGTGGCGGTAAGGGATTAATTGAGCGGATTAGTAAAGATGCGAGAGTGCCAGTAATTAAACATTTAGACGGTATTTGTCATGTTTATATTGATGATGAAGCCGATAAAGAAAAGGCGGTTAAAGTTGCGTTTAATTCAAAAACGCATCGTTACGGGGTTTGCAATGCCATGGAAACCCTGTTAGTTGCAGAATCAAGAGCGGTGGAAATACTGCCGCATATTTGTGAATTAATGCAAGAGCAAGGGGTTGAATTGCGTGGTTGTGAAAAAGCCTTAGAGATTGTTAAAATGATTCCTGCAACTAAAGAAGATTGGGCAACCGAATATTTAGCTCCCGTGCTATCCATAAAAATCGTATCGGGCGTAGTAGAAGCAATGGAACATATTGAAACTTACAGCTCACGGCATACCGAATCTATTATTACCGAAAACTTTACCACCGCAAGGCGTTTTTTGGCTCAAGTAGATTCTAGCTCGGTTATGGTAAACGCTTCTACAAGGTTTGCTGATGGCTTTGAATATGGTTTAGGGGCTGAAATAGGCATAAGTACTGATAAATTTCATGCCAGAGGGCCTGTCGGGTTAGAGGGATTGACCTCACAAAAATATATAGTATTAGG
>CAZZKU010000071.1:0-5946 GCA_964654635.1 uncultured Piscirickettsiaceae bacterium
TTAAACTTAGGGCTGGTTATTTTATTTTGCAATTTTCCATCGTTGGTTAAAATCAATAAACCTTCTGAATCTCTATCTAGCCGACCAGCGGCATAAAACCCTGGTTGGTCAATATAGTTGGCAAGCGTGTCACGTTTAACCTGTTTTGAGTTTGCATTATTTTCATCGCTAAACTGGCTTAAAACATTAAAAGGCTTATTAAAAATTAATACTTGGTTCATGGTGTAAATGTTTTTAAGTTAAAATAGATGTAATTCTAACATTTTCAAGAGAGCCTTTTCATGCCACATAATCTCATGCCAAATAATGCAAAAATAATTTACACCTTAACTGATGAAGCTCCTGCTTTAGCGACCTATTCTTTTTTGCCGATTGTGCAGTCTTTTTCTAAAACTGCAAATATTGAGGTTGAAACAAAAGATATTTCTTTAGCGGCAAGAATTTTAGCCAATTTTCCAGGGTACTTAACCGAGCAACAAAAGGTAGCCGATACATTATCAGAACTAGGAAAACTGACTAGCTTGGCAGAAACCAATATTATTAAATTGCCTAATATTAGTGCCTCTATTCCACAATTAGAAGCGGCTATTGCCGAATTACAATCCCAAGGTTACGCTGTTCCAAACTACCCTACTACAAACGATAGTGATGAAGACAAATCTATTTTAGCAGCCTACTCTAAAGTGTTAGGCAGTGCGGTTAACCCAGTTTTACGCGAAGGAAACTCTGATAGACGCGTCCCAGTTGCCGTTAAAAACTATGCTAAAAAGCACCCTCACTCTATGGGCGAATGGTCAAAAGATTCACTAACTTGTGTTAGGCACATGAGCGAAGGAGATTTTTATGGTTCAGAAAAATCAACTACCTTAGAAAAAGAGACTGACTATAAAATATTGTTTGTAGATTCTTCTGGCAAAACTACCGAATTAAAAGGCTTTGCCTCTTTACAAGCAGGAGAAATAATTGATACTGCGGTGATGAGCCAAAAAGCACTAAGCGGTTTTATTAGCGAGGCGATTAAGGAAGCAAAAGAGCAAAATGTCTTATTTTCACTACATTTAAAAGCCACTATGATGAAGGTATCTGACCCTATTATTTTTGGTCAAGCCGTTTCGGTGTACTTTAAAGAACTGCTCACTAAACACGCCAAAACGTTTAAGAAGTTAGCTATTAACACCAACAATGGTTTTGGTGATATTGTTACCAAAATACAAACGCTTCCTGCCGATAAAAAAGCACAAATTGAAGCCGATATACAAACTATTTTAAAGCTACAACCCGACCTGGCGATGGTTGATTCTGACAAGGGTATTACCAACTTACACGTACCTTCTGATGTCATTATTGATGCGTCGATGCCAGCAATGATTCGTAATTCTGGAAAAATGTGGAATAAAGAAGGTAAATTGCAAGACACTATGGCAGTTATCCCTGACCGTTGTTATGCAGGAATTTATAAAGAAACCATTAATTTTTGCAAAATTCACGGGGCATTTGACCCAACCACGATGGGAACTGTACCCAATATAGGGCTAATGGCACAAAAAGCGGAAGAGTATGGTTCGCACGATAAGACCTTTCAAATGAGCGAAAGTGGCACGGTTAAAGTCGTTTCTGCACAAGGTGAAACCTTATCCTCTCAAACAGTAGAAGCAGGTGATATTTTTCGCATGTGCCAAGTAAAAGATACTCCAATTCAAGACTGGGTAAAACTGGCTGTTTCGCGTGCTAGAGCAACAGGCTGGCCGACTATTTTTTGGTTAGATAATAAACGTCCGCATGATTGTGAAATTATTAAAAAAGTGAACGAATATTTAATGAACCACGATACTACTGGTTTAGAAATCCATATTATGTCACCAAAAGAGGCGACTCGTTATACGCTACGACACATTGCCGATGGACAAAACGTTATTTCAGTTACCGGTAATGTTTTGCGTGACTATTTAACCGATTTATTCCCTATCTTAGAACTCGGCACTTCTGCCAAAATGCTTTCTATCGTGCCATTAATGAACGGCGGCGGTTTATTTGAAACGGGAGCAGGTGGTTCTGCCCCTAAGCATGTACAGCAATTAGTTGCTGAAAACCATTTACGTTGGGATTCTTTGGGCGAGTTTTTAGCCTTGGCGGTGTCTTATGAGCATTTGGCAAACCATTTCAATAATCCCAAAGCACAGGTGTTGGCTGATACGTTAAATACGGCAACTGGTCGACTTTTAGATGAAAACAAATCTCCTTCGCGTAAGGTAGGTGAACTTGATAACCGTGGCAGTCACTTCTATTTAACCTTGTACTGGGCTGAAGCCTTGGCAGAGCAGACTGATGACACCGATTTACAAACTAGCTTTAATTCAATTGCCAAAGCCTTGGCTAAAAATGAAAATACGATTGTGGCAGAGCTAAATAAGGCTCAAGGAAATAAAGTAGATTTAGGTGGTTATTTTAAACCTGATGTAAATAAGACGACTAAGACTATGCGAGCCAGTAAAACTTTCAATCAAATTATCGATGGTTTTTTAGCAAAATAAATATACACCGCACCCGTGCCACCATCTTTTTGGCTGGCACTACAAAAAGCTAATATCTGCGGATATTGACGCAATTGATGATTTACCAAGTTTTTAATAATCGGTTGTTCTGTAGCCGAGTTATAACCTTTGCCATGTACTAACAAACCAAACCGACAAGCATATTGGCTGGCTTCAAGAATGAAATTATGAATTGATTTTTCGGCTTCTATCTCGGTCATGCCGTGTAAATCTTCGGCTATTTCAATTTTAAATTTACCTTTTCTAAGCCGTTCCATATCTTGCTTTCTAACCCCAGGTTGCTTAAATAGTAAACTTTCATGGCAAGAGACTAGTTGACTAACAGGGCTATTAAAACCAGCGAGGTTAGTTTCAGATAAAAAAGATTTAGAATGTAATTTAACTGGTTTACGGTAATTTATTTTAGGCGAAACTACTTGTTTATGAGTAATTTCAGTTACCCCATCTAATGCTTGAGCAAACAAGTCTTTGTCTTCGTTAGAGAGTTTTTTCATTTCTGCTTTCCATATTCCGCTAAAATAGTCGAATTATAACTTATACTTCCGACGCAAAAACAAAATGAAAATATTACTCTCTAACGATGATGGATTTGATGCACCAGGTATAAAGGCATTACATACCTGTTTATTAAAGTTAAATTACCATAGTGAAATTCGCTTAATTGCTCCTGATCGTAACAGAAGTGCAGCTAGCAATTCTCTTACCCTACTGAACCCTTTAAGAATTAAAAATCATGGCGAACATATTTATAGTGTTAATGGTACACCAACAGATTGTGTCCATTTAGGCATTAACGGTGCTTTGGACTTTCAACCTGATTTAGTTATTTCGGGCATTAATGATGGTGCGAATATGGGCGATGATGTTTTATATTCTGGTACGGTTGCCGCCGCAACAGAGGGACGTTTTTCAGGAAAACCTTCTATTGCTATTTCACTTTGTGGCAATCAACATTTTGCTACCGCAACTCATGTATTAACTGAATTTTTAAAAGATTATATAAAACTAGAAATTGATAAAAATGCAATTATCAACATCAATGTACCCGACATTCCATTAGCAGAATTAAAGGGAATAAAACTCACCAGACTAGGAAGAAGACATTTCTCTGAACCAGTAGTAAATGGCACTGACCCAAGAGGTGGGGATTTCTTTTGGATTGGCTCTGCTGGCAAGGCTAAAGATGCTTCAGAAGGCACAGATTTTTATGCTATTGAACACGGCTATGCTTCAATTACTCCTTTAAAAATAGATTTAACTGACTATAAAACTTATGCCAAGTTAAAGGCTAATTTTAATGAGTGAGGGGCTTAATATTAATGATTTATTAACTTCTAAACCTATCTTTTACAATCAAGAATTCAAAGATAACCAAGGCGTTGGCATGACTTCACAACGTACACGAAACAGGCTTGTAAAAGAGTTAATTGAGCTAGGAATAACCGATTATTCAATCCTAAGCATTATTAAAACTACCCCTCGGCATTTGTTTTTAGATGAAGCTATGGCAAGCCGATCCTATGAAAACACTGCCTTACCCATTGGTTTTGCACAAACCATTTCCCACCCTTTGGCGGTTGCGAGAATGTCTGCTTGGTTATTTCAAAATGGCTCTTTGTGTAAAGTGTTAGAAGTGGGTACCGGCTCTGGTTACCAAACAGCCATTTTGGCACAGCTATCTAAACATGTTTATAGTGTTGAAAGAATTGAAGCTTTGTTGCTAAAAGCAAATAGAGTTTTTAAAAAACTGAATTTAAAAAACATACAAACCAGTCTATCTGATGGGCATATGGGTTGGAAAAAACATGCTAAATATGATGGTATAATTTCTGCCGCATCGCCTACTAAAGTTCCTGAAGAATTATTAGAACAACTTACTACAGGCGGTCGTTTAGTCACTCCCATCGGTGATGACAAACAATTACTATACGGATTTATAAAAACAGAAACTGGCTATACCAAAGAATGTTTAGGGGAGGTCTTATTTGTCCCTATGAAAACAGGGTTAGTCAACACCCACTAAAAAATAAAGGCAACAATGAAAATATTTACCAAACTGTACGATCTAACTTTATCCTGGTCAAAGCATCCTAAAGCCCCTGTTTACCTAGGTGCGATGAGTTTTGCTGAATCCTCTTTTTTCCCTATTCCACCTGATGTGATGCTAATGCCTATGTGCTTAGCTAAGCCTAAACAAGCCTATTATTTTGCTTTTATTACCACCCTTTTTTCTGTACTCGGTGGCATCTTAGGCTATGTGATTGGTGCTACCATGCTGGATATAATTTGGCCATTGATAGAATCCATAAACTATGTCGATAAATATTACAAAATAGAACAGTTTTTTGCCGACTATGGCATTTGGATTGTGTTTTTAGCTGGCTTTAGTCCTGTTCCTTACAAGGTGGTTACTATTGCAGCAGGAGCGACATCAATGGCACTATTACCTTTTATCATTGCCTCTCTTATTGGCAGAGCTTCTCGCTTCTATCTAGTTGCTTTTTTAATAAAGTTTGGTTCAGAACGCTATGAACAAAAAATTAGACAGTATGTAGATTGGATTGGCTATGCAATGGTGATATTAATAATGGGCTTTATTGCTTATAAATATGTATAAAACTTTAAATGCCTTTCCAAGGTATGCTCCCTTTACTTTTAGCTTGCTCTTTTTAGTAATAGTCACCTCTGCCTGTTCCCCTGCTAAACACCGTGATTGGAGTGATGACTATAATTATTTTGGTGATAATAATACGAACACTACCAAACCTAAAAAACAGGTCTATCGCTCACAAGATTGTTCCAAAAATTACAAAATAAAACCTGGTGATACCTTGGGACATATTGCAGCACGTTGTAAAATAAAGCAAGCAGACATTATTGCCGCTAACCATCTTAATCCCCCTTATATTTTACACGTTAATCAAGAATTACTTCTTCCCAAAAACTCTGCGGACTGGGTTAAAAACAAGCCTAGCAATATTGCTAAAACAAATTTTAGATGGCCTTTGAATAAAGATAAAACAAAAAGCTACAAATATATTCGGGATATACATGGAAATCATTCTATTGTAATTAACGCGGGTTTAGGCGAGGCGGTTTATGCGGTTCAAAAAGGAACGGTAGTTTACTCTGGACAAGGGATTAACCATTTTGGGAAAATGGTTATTATTAAACATGCTAACAACTACTTAACCATTTATGCTCACAACAATAGTTTAGAAATTAGTGAAGGCAGCAAGGTGAAGAAAGGACAACTAATTGCAACAGTAGGTCAAACGGGTAATGTTGAATCACCCCAACTTCTACTAGAGGTTAGGCATAGAGGAAAAAAAATTGATGCTAAAGGTTTTTTCAAAACGCCTGATTAAAGCCATAATTAAAACAAATCAATCTC
>CAZZKU010000072.1:0-5784 GCA_964654635.1 uncultured Piscirickettsiaceae bacterium
TAATTAGATAATTAGCTCTCCTATAGAACAATTTCAATCTTGTTATGTGTGCAGGGTTTATTCAGGCTGATACTGTATCTGTATTAAAGCACCAAATAAAGGGTGGTCTAAATAATGTAGTTGATTGGAGTTGATTCTTTTTGATTCGTTAATGTTAAAACGCCAATATTCTGGTAGGTCTTCAAGGTTAATTTGTTGATGCTCGGCAAATTTTTCTCTTATTATAGAGGGAATTTTTTGTTCTAGTTCTAGTTTGGTTATAACGTGCGGGTGGCGAGATTTATAAAATTTAATACTGCCTTCAAGTCTAGCTTGTCCTGTTCTGTTAGGCTCAACTAAAATAAGAATCGGTTTGGCATTTTTTTTAGAAACAGCTTCAACTAACCAGGCTTGATGGAATAAAACTTTATAGCCCGCTCTGCTAGTCATTTTAGCCACTTGTGAATTTAGCATGTTTTGAGACCTCGCTAGGGGTCTTTTGACGATGGCGTCTTCTGTGTCAATTATTTCTGGGTCAACGGGCCAATATTCTTCTGTCCAACCGCGTAAAGCCAAGCTTTGGAAGACTATTATTTCTACCTTGAATATCGGAGGATTTTCTTTTTTGGAATTAGCAACGGCAGAGCTTATAAATAACTGGCTGCTAACAATTAAACCGATGGTTAATAAAAGTGGTTGTAGAGTATTTTTAAAAGTGGTTGTCATTTTGCAAAGCTCTTAATTTGTTTTAATTGATGAAATGATTAGTTCAATGGCTTTTATTCTTTGAGTTGTTTCTGGCATTGTATCGAAATAGTTTAATTCGGTTTGACCTTTTAGCTGATAGTTTTTAGGATTGTTTTGAATTAGCTTGATTAATTTTACGGGGTCTATATTTGGAGATTTGCCAAATTTGACCTTTATTTGTGTTTCATGGGCATCTATTTTTAGTAAATTTAAGGGTTCAACCAGTAGTTTAATGGCGGTAGTTGCAAATAGATTTTTGGTTTGTGGAGGCAGTAAACCAAAGCGGTCTATCATTTCTACTTCTAGTTCCCGCAACTGATCTGGGCTGGTGGCACTGGCGATACGTTTATAGAATACTAAGCGGGTGTGAATGTCAGGCAGGTAGTCTTCGGGGATTAATGCGGGTACGCCTAACCCTATTTCTGTTCCGTGGTGTAGTTGGGTAGATAGTTCTGGTTGTTTGCCTGACTTTAATGCTTTAACCGCACGTTCAAGTAAGTCTGAATAGAGTCCAAACCCAATTTCTTGCATTTGTCCAGATTGACCATCGCCTAATAATTCACCTGCACCACGAATTTCTAAATCGTGACTGGCGAGCATAAATCCTGCTCCTAGTGTATCGTGTTTGGCAATTGCTGTTAGACGCTTTTCAGCGTTTTTACTTATGAGTGCTTTGCCTGCGGTAAATAGATAGGCATAGGCTTTGTGGTGTGAGCGACCGACTCTGCCTCTTAATTGGTGTAGTTGAGCTAAGCCAAATTTATCGGCTCGGTGAATCAGTATGGTGTTGGCTGTGGGTATGTCGATGCCTGTTTCTATAATGGTGGAGCAGACTAAAATATTGAATTTACGGTGGTAGAAATCTTGCATTACCTGTTCTAGTTCTTTTTCACTCATTTGTCCGTGGGCGACATTTACTCTGGCTTCGGGCAGTAGCGCTTGCATATCGTCTGCCATTTTGTCAATGCGGGCAACATCATTAAACAATAGGTAAATTTGCCCACCACGGCGAATTTCACGTAAACATGCTTCTTTAACGACTTCGTCATTCCAGTCTTGTACAAATGTTTGTACCGCTAGGCGTTTTGCGGGCGGAGTGGCAATAATAGATAAATCTCGTAAATCGTTCATTGCCATGTTTAAAGTACGTGGAATAGGTGTGGCTGTCATGGTCATTACATCGACTTCAGCACGAATTTTTTTCAGCTGTTCTTTTTGTCTTACGCCAAATCGGTGTTCTTCATCAATAATAATTAAGCCTAATTTGTTAAATTCGGTTCCTTTTTGGATAAGTTTGTGTGTGCCGATAATTATGTCAACCTGCCCATTTGCAACGGCTTCTAATATTTGCTTAGATTCTTTGGCACTTTGAAAGCGAGATAGGCCTTCAATTTTGATTGGCCAGTCGGCAAAACGGTTTCTAAAGTTTTCTAAATGTTGTTGAGATAATAGGGTGGTAGGCACTAAAACTGCAACTTGCTTACCAGAATAGGCGGCAACAAAAGCGGCACGCATAGCAACTTCGGTTTTACCAAAGCCAACATCGCCACAAATCAATCTATCCATTGGACGCTTGGCTTTCATGTCGTTTAATACTTGTTCAATGGCACTTTCTTGGTCAGGCGTTTCTTCAAATGGAAAGCTGGCAGTAAATTTGGCGTAAGCTTCTTTGTCTATTTTAAAACTATGTCCAGGCATCGCTTCTCGTTGGGCATAAATGTCTAGTAGTTCAGCCGCAACATCTCGAACTTTTTCAGCAGCTTTTTTCTTGGCTTTTTCCCACTTGTCAGAACCTAGTTTATGTAAGGGAGCTGTTTCTGGGCTTGCTCCGGTGTAGCGACTAATTAAATGTAAACTAGTAACTGGCACGTATAATTTGGCTTCGCCAGCGTATTCAATTACTAATAGTTCATTTGGTTCTCCTTGCAAAACCAAGGTTTCTAACCCCAAATAACGCCCAACTCCGTGGTCTATATGTACAATTGGGTTGCCTAGTTCTAGTTCAATTAGGTTGGCAATGCTGTTGCCAAACTCGTTGTGTTTGCGTTTGCGTCGGCGTTTTTGAATGACGGTTGTGCCAAATATTTGAGCCTCTGAAAGCACACAAAATTGGTCGGTTAAAATACTGTCTTCAAGTGGTGAAACTAAAATTTGGCTAAGATAGCTGTCTTTTTCTGTGTTTATAAATTCAGCCCAAGTGTTTAATACTTTTGGGTTTAAATGCCCTTTGATATTTTCTTTTTTTAACAGAGTTAGCAGGGTTTCTCTGCGTCCAGTAGATTCAGCGCTAAATAAAACTCGCCCAGTATATTGGTCTAAAAAAGCATTTAATTTAGCAAGAGGGTAGTCGCTATTGTTTTGTACCGCAATATTGGGCATGGTTTGAGTGTTGAAGCTAGCGGTAACATTGTTGGTTGGTAAAGTTTCAAAGCTAATTCTGTGCTGTTTTTTTAGTTGAGCAAATAATTCACTTTCTGTTTGAATCAGCTTGCTGGGATTTAATACGGGAAAGTCGGGATTGTGTTTAGCTATATCAAAGCGTTCTTGATAATCTGCCCAAGTTAGTTGAACTTGTGTTTGTAGGTTGCCACTATCAAAAAATACTGTGTTATCAGGCAGGTAGTCATTTAGGGTGGTTAACTGTGGGTGAAACAGCGGTAGGTAATATTCTAGACCATCTAAAGTTTCATGCGAATTTACCGATTTAAACAGTTGGCTATTGCGAGCGTCTTCACCAAATTCGGTTTTAAAGTTTTGTTTAAATAAATGAATTCCGCTATCGGTTAAATCATATTCTTTGGCAGGTAAAAGCTCTATTTGCTTAATTTCTTTTATGGTTCTTTGGGTTTCGGGGTCAAAGCTTTTTATGCTTTCAATTTCGTCATCAAATAAATCTAGCCTAAATGGGGTTTTACTGCCCATCGGGAAAATATCAATTAACGAACCTCTAATCGCAAAATCGCCATGCTCCATTACTTGGCTAACTCGTTGGTAGCCACCTGTTTCTAGTTTGTTAGAAAATGCGTTTACATCTAATACTTGGTTGCAAGATAGTAAAAAGGTGAACTTATCAATAAAACTATGCGGAATAACTCTTTGCAACAAGGTGCTAATAGACAAAATTAGCAAGCCTTTTTTTACGTTCGGAAGTTGGTAAAGGGTTTTTAAACGCTGGGATATTATGTCTTGATGCGGTGAAAATTGATCATAAGGCAAGGTTTCCCAGTCTGGAAAATTCAGAATTTCAATGCTTTTATTGGTCGATTGACCTGTGTTAAAAAAACTAATGCTTTCTTCTATTTGCATCGCCTCGGTTGGATTTTCTGCTAAAAACACCACTAAGCCATTATAGTTTAAAGTTTTATCGTATATAACCAGCGATTTTTCAGCAAAGCTCTTAACGTGCCAATAGGAGCGTTGCCCTTTTAGCGGAATGGAGTTAGTTTTAAATAGCGATTGTGCTTTAAGTTGTGGCATGTCTTTCCGAAATTAAATAAAAAAGTTGACGTATTTTACCGATTTTTTTTACCATAAATTACAATCTATCAAAAATAGAGCCTTGGCTTGCGGTGAATAGTTTTTCATATAATCTTGACGCATAGGTGTTGGTCATGCCAGCAATATAGTCACAAATTATTCTATGCTCTACTCTTTCTGATGAAGCTTGTTGGTATTTTTTATAGGTGTTTCTAGGTAATAAAGATTGTGGGTTGGCTCTTAGCGATTTAAATAAATCTAACACAATAAGTTGCCCTTTATATTCCATGCCTTTAACTTCGGGCATGGTTATAACAAAGTTGTAAACAAAATCTTTAAGCAGTTCTAATACTGCCATTTCAGACTTGCCTAAAACAGCTTGATACCTTAGCAAAGGGTGTTCAAAAGTATCATTTTCAACCATGGTTATGCTTTCTATCATAATACCTACCATGTGGCTAATGGCATGTTTACGTCCTTTTGAGCGGTCGCTAAATAAGCGTTCAGTCATTTCATCGCCCCATAAAGGGTTTTGTTGCATAATTGGGTTTTCCATAACCTCTGTTTGCCACAAAGTTTTGGGAACCATGCCCATTGCAACGGCATCTTCTAGGTCGTGAATGCCATAGGCAATGTCATCGGATAATTCTAAAATAGTGGTGTCTAATGCTTTATGCAGGGTTTTTGCATGCCCTTTTTTACTGGCTTCACTGGTGGTGAAGTTTTGTTTGTCTTGTTCGCTAAATAGTCCTAATACCCAATTAAAAACTTCTTTTTCTTCGTTGTATAAGCTTTTAGGGGGTTTCCAATCAGTCATGCTTAGGGTTTTGAAATCAATGGAGTCTTCTTGTTGTATGGCTTGGTAGTAGCTTGGGTTTAGCTCAATAACATCGTCATAAAACTGGGGGTATTTTAATACCCCTAGGGTTGCACGGCGTGATAAATCAATGCCGTTTTTGTCAGTATATTCGCCCAGTTTGGCAATAATTCGTAGAGTTTGTGCGTTACCTTCAAAACCGCCGTGATTACGCATCATGTAGTTTAAGGCGGTTTCGCCACCATGCCCAAAAGGCGGATGCCCTAAATCATGGGCAAGGCAAATCGCTTCCATCAAGTAAAAAGAGGGTAGCCAGTTTAAATAATCTTTGCCTTCGCCAACGGTAATAAGCTGTTCAACCAAACCTGAACCAATTTGAGCCACTTCCATTGAGTGGGTTAGTCGGGTACGGTAAAAATCAGATTCATTTAACCCAAAAATTTGAGTTTTTGCCTGTAAACGCCTAAAAGCTGCCGAATGAATGACTCTGGCACGATCTCTTTGATAAACAATTCTTGCTTCTCTAGGTTGTTTTTTATTTAGGAAGTCGGTGTACCTTTCTGTCCATTGTTGTTCAATATGGGAGTGCGACATAAAATTAACATTTCCATTAATAGTTGGTTGGAGTATCATGCAAGGGTTTATTATAAATTACTATGGAGATTGAAAATGAGTTTAGTGAAAAAAACAATGGTCATTTCAGGGGTGTTGGTTACGGCATTTCTTTTAAGTTCTTGTGCTCAATCAGAACTTGAAAAATGCAA
>CAZZKU010000073.1:0-5695 GCA_964654635.1 uncultured Piscirickettsiaceae bacterium
TTCATGTTTTTTCATGAGTATCCTCCTCCGATTATTTCAATATTGAGATAATCTTTTTAAAAGCCCTAGTTTGTCCCTAGGGTTTTTTTTATGTTTTTTTTATGTACTCTTACCAATTACTCCCATGAAGTTTTCTAAACGATCATACCTATTGTGCAGTACAGATTTAAATATCGTTGTATATTCCATAACTGCTTTTACATAATTTCTTGTTTCTGTATAGGGAATTGTGTCTATCCATTGGTCCGCCTCTAGTGTGTATTGCTTAGGTATCCAACTGTTTACTTTTCTCGGCCCTGCATTGTATGCAGCGGTTGCTAATACACGGTTTCCTGAGTATTTTTTAGCAAGGTAACTCAAGTAGGCACTGCCTAGTTTTATGTTTGATTCTGCTTGCGTTAAATGTGTATATTCATGTTTTTTGAAACCATTCTTCCTTCCAATATATTTAGCGGTAGCAGGCATAAGTTGCATAAGACCTACTGCACCAGCTGAGGATTTTATGTTACTTGAAAAGGCACTTTCACGTCTTATAACGCCATAAACCCAAGCAGGGTCAATAGCGTTGTTTTTGGCAGCGAGTTTGATAGAGTCTTTAAATGGGGTCGGGAACCGTATGGCAAGATCATCCCACATTTTTGCTTTTGCAATAGTTTGAATGGCTAGGTTATGTTGTTGCCAAGTGGATATAAAGTGTGCGATGGGTTCGATGTCTTCTTTATCGGCGGTATTGAGTAGGTGATACCATTCTATTTTAAGGTTGATTTTCCAATCAATGGCAATTAACTCTTTCATGCTAAGCAATTGAGGGTATTTTTCTTGTAAGGCTTTAGGGGAGTATTGCCTACTTGATTTTGGGTTAAATTGATAGGGTAGATTTAATTTATCAGCGGATAAAAAACCATAAAAATTACGATTTTTGGCAAGGTTTGAGTAAAGAGTGTGTGCTGTTTTATCTCTGCCCAGTGCCTCTAAAGAACGAGCTTTCCAGTAGGTCCAGCGGTGAGTCTGTTGTTCTGTTTCTGGCAGAAGTTGGTATAAATCTAAATACTGTAGCCAGTCTGATTTTCTAATAGCTATTTGTAAGCGCCAGTTCATTACTTTTTCATTTTGAGCAGCAGTATCAATGTTGGCTAAATAATATTGGGCTTTTGGGTGGTATTTATAGGCAAATCTTAAAGAAATATTTCGAGTTAAGTTGGCTTGTTGCTCGGTACTGATACCATATTGCTTGGCATGCTTTGTTAAGGTTTTTAGTGCTAATTTGGGTTTAGAGTAGCTAAGACGCTTTATTGCTTGCATGAAAATTTCTTTGCGTATAATCGGGCTAATCGAAGAGGGTATTTTTTGAGTGGTAATTAAATGAGGATTGTTATAAAATTTTAACCAATAGTTAAGCATTTTTTTATCTTTAAGAGACAGTTGCTGTGCAATTTTTTTTGCCTGCTTTAACTTGCCTTTCTGCATGTTTTTAATAACTCGTGCCCAAATCATAGAACCAGTAATGAGTTTTTTTTCTTGAAGAATTTTATCTAGGGGTTGGCAAGGCTTGCTTATATTTAATTGTTTGCTCCATAATTGTTGAGCTTTTTTTATGGTTTTTTTCTTTTTTATGGGGTCGGGATTAGTCGATAAAATAGCAGTATATGCAGAACAGGTGAAGTTGGTGCCTTTGTGCTTGCTAGGATCATAATATTTTAAAAAGCTTTGGTGTCGATTTTTCTTAGCTAAAAACCTTAGGTAATGTTTTTCTAAAAAAGGACTTAATGCATGGTTTTGGTGCGTGTTTAAAAACCAGTCGAATTGGGACTCCGGAGTTGAGTCCATGTGATATCTAATATCAAGATAGTTAAGATAAGGAAGTAATACATAGTCTTTTAATTCATTTTTATATTGGGAAATAAGCGGTCTATCGCTAGCTTTAATAGCGTCGTAGGCACTTAAAAAAGTACGTTGCTCTTGTGTTAGGATAGATTTGTCTAAGCTATAAGCTAGCGTTGAATGAAGTAGGAATAGATTAAGGATTAATGCTATAAGAATCTTGAAGTGCAATGTTTTCAATATATTAACCTTTTATCCAAATGTTGATTTTAGTGCCGGGCTGAAGAATCTGAGATTTTTCAATGTTATTCCATCGGCTTAAATCGGTTGTGGTAACGGAGTGTTTTTTAGCGACCTTCCAAAGACTATCTCCTTTCTTTAGAGTATAAGCAATCTTTTTTCCTCGGTGGTTTTTCGGAGTTTGTTTAGTAAATTTTTTGGTATAGTTAATGCTCGTTGGAATTAATAGCGTTTTCCCAGCACGAATTTTTGAATTTTTTAAGCCATTTAATTTTTTTATCTGTTTGCTAGAAGTGTTATATTTTTGAGCAATGACGCTTAAACTTTCGCCAGATTTTATTTTATGTTTAAGCCAGTTTACTTCAAATAAAGATGGCTTTTGTTGGAGTTTTTTGGCGAAGCTGTTAGCAATATCAACAGGTAATAGCAACTTGAAACTACCTGTTGGGGGAGTTGCGGAACGCAAAAAACCTGGATTGAGTAGTTTGATTTTATCTAAAGAAAGATTGGTTTCTTTAGCCAGTTTGGGTAAGCTAATTTGTTGATTTAACTCTATTTTTGTAAAAAAATCTGTATTTTCGATGGGTTCAAGTAAGACTCCATAGTCACTTTGATGGTCAATTAAGTATGAAATAGCCAATAATTGTGGCACGTAGTGCTGGGTTTCTTTAGGTAGATAATTTCGAATTGTCCAAAAATTAACAACGCCATTTGGGTTCTTTTTTAAATACTTTCTTTTTGCTTTGCGGACATTGCCATGCCCACAATTATAAGATGCTAAAGCAAGTAACCAGTCGTGGTTATTTCGTTTGTACAGGCTTTGTAGGTAATCTAAAGCGGCATGGGTGCTTTTATAAACATCTTGTCGCCCTTCAAACCACCAGCTTTGGTATAGTCCAAACATCTGTCCAGTAGCGGGCATAAACTGCCAAAGTCCAGCAGCACTTACATAAGATTTTGCAAAGGGAGAAAACCCACTTTCGACAATAGGAAGCAAGGCTATTTCATAAGGCATTTGACGTTTTTTAATTTCTTCCAAAATAAAGTATAAGTAGGGTTCTGCTCGTTTAGATACTCGCTTTAAGTGATTAGGGTGTTTAAGATAATATTGTATATAATCTTGATATTTTTCAGTATGAGCTGGAGCTAGGTAAAAATGGTTGCTCATTTCATGCCAGATATTATTATGAACAGGGTGCTTATTTTTCCAAATAAACTTATCAAGAGGCTCTGGTTTTGAGTTAATTAACCAAGTGTGTTGTTGGAGTGTGTCTTGTGTAAATTCCCTGTTAATATTGTTCTCATCAATACGCTGTTCTATTATGGTTTGGTTAATGGGTAATTTAAGCGGCTGATAGGACTCATTAGTAGCGATAGAATCTGCTTTATCAGATTTAATTAAATTTGGCACGCAACCAGTAAATAATAAGCTAGAGAGAACCGCTGTTAATAACGTTTTAGGTATATTTAATATCATTGTTTTTACAATCCCTTTTCCAATTCACCAGTTTTATCTAAACTATCTTTCCAGGCTCTTAGGGTTGCATAGAAGTTAGCAGAATCGGTTAAGGCAAAGTTTTCAAATTGTTGTTTTTTATTAATTAAAGTGTTCTTTAATTCTGGTAAATCAAAACGTAAAAAAGGATTGGTTTCTTTTTCAACAGATAATTTTTCTGGAACGCAAGGAATGCCGGCACGGGTTTTTTCAGCAACTAATTTTTGCCGTTCTTTAATTTTAACATTATTGGGTTCTACAATAGCTGCGAAATTAATATTACCATAGGTATATTCATGTCCACAATATACCCAACAATCATCATCTAAAGCACGAAGTTTTAGCAAAGATTCTGCCATAGGCTTTGCTGATTGACACCAGGATTTGCCACAACCAGCGGTAAATAAAACGTCGCCACAAAATAAAGCTTTGGGGTGATAAAAAGCGAGGTGTTCTTGGCTATGACCGGGTATGGAAAGAACTTTAAATTTTTCACCAGCAACCGCAATAAAGTCACCTTCTTCAACATGTTGGCTAACTTGTTTAAAAGGGCCACGTTTATTGCTAATAATAGCGACTTTTCCCAAAGTGGCGATAAGATGTTCGACACCAGCAGTATGGTCATAATGGTGGTGAGTTATTAAAATACCAGAGAGCTTTAAATTATATTGTTCAAAGTGCTTAATCACGGGTAAGCTTTCGGTTGGGTCAACTACCCAAGCTTTCCTAGAACCATCGGTTGCTTCTATTACCCAAATATAATTATCATAATTTGTTAGCAATCTTACAATTTTCATTAAATTGTCTCTAGAGTTTAAGTTAAAATTTGGCCATTATTTTACCAAAAAACAGGTTGTTGCTGTATGTGTAATCAAACTTTTCAATTGTTTTTAAAGTCTTTTTATCAAGGTTCTGTTGGTAAAGAGTTGCTTGAGGAAGAAAAATCTTTATTAGAACAGGGGCTAAGTTGTGTGTTTGGCTATTTTTTGGTCCAAATTGGACAAACTAGTGAAAATGATTTATTAGTGTCGAGCCGAATTAATCAAAAAGTTATCGTTGATAATTTTATTCCTAAGCCGTTAAATAATGAAAAAAATTACGAGTGGGTTTATGCTGATATTGATTACCTTCCCTTTAAGCCAGGATCCGTTGATGCGGTTTTTTTACCGCATACTTTAGAGTCAGTTCCTGATCCTTATCACTTGCTAAGGCAGGTAGATAAAATGATTATGGCGGATGGGCGTTTAATTATTTCGGGATTTAATCCGCGGGGCAATAAAATATGGAAATTTAGCTTTGGAAAATATCGTAAAAATTTTAAGCAAGCCCACTTAATTAGCGAAAAAAGATTAGTAGATTGGCTAAACTTGTTAGGCTATGAGCTAGAGTTTATTTTGTATAAAACTTATCATTCTTATGATTCTGTGTGGACGATGGATTTTGTTAAAGCAGGTCTTCAACGATTGGCACATAAATTAGGTTTAGAATTTGGCAATGTTTATGTTATTGTTGCCAAAAAAAGAGTGGAGTCTCCAACTCCTGTTGGTTTAAATTGGCGTTTAGCAAACTGGTTGCCCATAAAACGAGGCAAGGTTTTGGTATCAAACCAGACAAACCATAAAAGGAAGAGAAAGTAATGCAAAAAGTAGAAATATTTACCGATGGCGGTTGTCGTGGTAATCCAGGTATAGGTGGTTGGGGAGCTTTATTACGCATGGGCGGACATGAAAAAAAGCTAAAGGGAAATGCGTTAGATACGACCAACAATAGAATGGAATTAACCGCGGTAATTAAAGCATTAGAGGCGTTAAGCCGTCCTTGCCAAGTAACTGTAACCACAGATTCTAAATATGTCCAAAATGGAATTTCGTTATGGATGGATAATTGGAAAAAAAACAATTGGAAAACAGCCGCCAAAAAACCAGTTAAAAACCAAGACTTATGGCAGAAACTAGATAAAGCAGTGCAAGAACATGAGATAGATTGGAAATGGGTAAAAGGGCATGCAGGGCATGCCGAAAATGAAATCGTAGACGAGTTAGCAAATCAAGCAATGGATGAATTAAAAAAATGAAATATCAAAATGGTTATGTATTAACAGGGTTATTTTTACTGGTTAGTTTTTTTTCTACAGCTCTG
>CAZZKU010000074.1:0-5580 GCA_964654635.1 uncultured Piscirickettsiaceae bacterium
AGATGCTCTTCGCTATGAAAAGTGCCATTTAAGTGAATTATTTGTGCGGTAGGATTTTCTAAATGTGCTTTTAGAATATTTTCAGCCATGCTGTTATCGCGTAAGAGTTGGGCAAAATAGGCATTCTCCATCGGGCGGTTTTTTGTGGCTGATTTTTTAACAAATTGTTTAAACTTTTCTTGGTAATCTAGATTATTCATAAAAGGTTGGTTAGGCAGGGTTGGATACAAATCTCTAACCTTGTCGGTTATGTAGTCCTTACCATGTCTGCCAACGCACCGAACAACGCTGGAAGGAGCGTTAGTCGCATACACAGGCAGGACTTTTCTTTTAGCAAACTCAATTAGTGGGCGGTAGCTAGCAATATAGTTTTTCCAGGCATCGGCTTGTTTTATAAAGATTTTTTCGCCTATTTCACTGTCTAAATAGGAGTTTAAAGCCTCTTGTTTATTGGTATTAAACTGTTCTAAGGTTAATATTTGGTTAGGTCGCAATTGATAAAGCTTAGATTGTAGCTGGGCTTGTAACAGATGCGAAGCATGATTGCCATGGTACTCACCGATAAAAATAACATCATAATCTTTAAGTTGCTTAGCCAGTTTTTTTAAGCTAATTGGAGTGTTCGAGGAAGAACGTATTATCTGGTAGCTATAGCTGTGTTCAAGCTGAAGCACTGTTTCGGCTTGTAAACCCTTTGGCTTCATTGTGCTACAACCGGTTAGTTGTATTAGTAGAATTAGCCAGCTTAATAGCAATAATGGTTTCATGTTTAGTCTCATTTTAAGTTGCCTTCTTCAATAATAAAAAAACTGGCGTTGTCAGGATGCAGGTTAGGGATAAGGTCAGCACTGGTTGTAGATATAATATGTTGAATATTTAAACCATTTAATAATTTTAACAATGTTAGTCGGTGCTTTTCATCTAGTTCAGCGGGTAAATCGTCAATTAACATAATAACTTGTTCATTACTTTTTAGCTCAAACAAGCTGGCCTGGGCCAATAATAAGGCACATACAAATAATTTTTGTTGCCCACGAGATAATTTTAACATAGCTTCTGTACCCGCAAATTTAAACCTTAAATCGGCTCGGTGACAACCATATTGAGTAAAGCCTTGTTTTGCATCTTTGCTATAGTTTTCAGCAAATAGCTTGGCAAAAGACTCGCTGGCCTTAGGCCAACCAGCTCGATAACCCAGCTCGACAGTTTCTACCATTTCAGGCATGAGAGCAGCGCAAAACTCGACAACAAAAGGAGTAAGTTGTTGGATATAGCTTGAGCGAATAGCATCAATTTTTAAAGCTAGTTCAATAATTTGATTATCCCAAAGCTGGGTTTGGCTTTGTGGTAGGTGTTTCTTAAGTGCATTGTTTCGCTGTTTTAATGCCCTTTGGTAGCCTCGCCATAGCCGAATAAATTCGCTAGAATAATGAAAACAACCCCAGTCTAAAAATTGCCGTCTTGCTTTAGGTCCATCTTCTAATAGGCGGTGGCTTTCTGGAGTAAGCAGTTGCACGGGTAGTCGGCTTGCCATTTCTGCTTGGCTAAGAACTATTTCACCATTTATTTTACACTTGGACTTATCAATAGAGCGTGCCATTCCTACTTTGTAGTGTTGTTCGCTTTGAGTTAATTCGGCAAATAAGGTAAATTCGGTTTGTGCAGAGTTAATTAGGTGTGAAGGCTTGGCGGTACGGAAAGAACGACCAGAAGATAATACCCAAATAGCTTCTATTAAGGCGGTTTTTCCCGCCGCATTATCGCCAATAATTAAGTTTAAACCATCTGAAAACGATAGCTGGGCTTGTTTTATATTGCGAAAATTAGTAATGGTTAAGGTTTTAATTTTAGACAAGATAAACTCAAAAGTTTTAAAGGGCTTAAATGCTTTAAATACCTCTTTAAAATCTGGCAAAAACCCTAAAATCGCCAGGGGTGGGGTCGGGAAGGTCGTTTTAAAACAGTATTTAAGCTATAAACGCATCGGCATAATAACATGCTGGCAACTGCAAGTATCATCTGTGGAGTTAATTAAACAGCTACTATTGGCATCTTTCATCGATAAAATTACGCTTTGCTCGTTAATTGAGTTTAAGACATCAATAATATAATTTACGTTAAAGCCAATCTCCATTTCTGCCCCTTGGTAATCAATAGCCATGTCTTCATGAGATTCGTCTTGATCCGAGTTTTGAGCGTGTACAGACAGCAGGTTAGTAGCAAGAGCTAGGCGAATCCCTTTAATTTTATCGTTAGACAAAATAGCCGCTCTCTGTAATAAACTTTTTAATAAATCACGGTCAATTTGAATGAATTGATCATTATCTTGCGGTATTGCTTTTTCAAATTTAGGAAAGCGTCCATCAACCAATTTACAGGTAAAAACCGTGTCTTCAAGCTGTACAGTCAAGTAGTTTTTAGCCAAGGCAAAGGAGATTAAAGAGTCGTCATCACTCATTAATTTTTGCAACTCTAACACGCCTTTTCTCGGCAAAATAGCTTGGGTTGCACTAAGACCTTCGGTAGAAAGTTCAGTGGTGCAGGTTGATAGTCTATGCCCATCGGTCGCAACAACCCTTAATGTTTGGTGGCTAATATCAAACAGCATACCATTTAAATAAAAGCGAACATCTTGGCTTGCCATTGCAAAAGCGGTATTGTGAATTAACTGTTTTAGTTGGTTTTGCGGTATGGAAAAAGACAATTCAGTTTGGCTTAAATCAATAATTGGAAAGTCATCTGCTGGCAAAGTGGATAGTTTGAACTTAGAACGACCTGCCGATAGTTGGCAACGCATATCTTCAAAATCTAAAACAACCGTTAAACCATCTGGAACAGCTCGAATAATACTGTTTAGTTTGATTGCGGGCAGGGTAACTGAAAAATCGCCATCGCTAGTTTCTAGCTCTGTTGAGGCTCGTGTTTCAATTTCTAAATCAGAAGCCGTTACGGTTAAAGTGTTTTGGTTTATTTGCAATAATAGATTACCTAATATTGGCATGGTTTGTCGTTTTTCAACCACACCAATAACGGTATGTAATACGCTTAAGAAATTTTCACGTGATAAACTTATTTTCATCTTTATTGCCTTAATAGATTTTATGCAAAGGTCTCGCTAGGTTTAATTATGCCTAATAATTAAACAGATTGAAAGAGGTCTGGTTGCTAAGTTGTAATAATTCGAATTAAAGTGTTGTAGTCGTCATCAATTCTATGGTCTTCTTCTCTAAGCTTGGCTATTTTTCTAACCGCGTGTAATACAGTAGTATGGTCGCGCCCACCAAAAGCATCGCCTATTTCTGGTAAGCTGTGGCTAGTTAGTTCTTTTGAAATTGCCATTGCAATTTGTCTAGGTCGAGCTAGGTTGCGAGTGCGTTTTTTAGATAAAATATCAACCATGCGAATTTTATAAAAATTGGCAACGGTTTTTTGAATATTATCTAAAGTAATCATTTTTTGCTGTAGTGCAAACAGGTCTTTTAAAGCTTCTTTAGTTAGCTCTATCGAAACTTTTTGTTGGGTAAATTGAGCAAAAGCCCCCACTCTTTTTAAAGCCCCTTCCAAATCCCTAACATTGCCACGTAGGCGTTTGGCAATGAAAAAAGCCACTTCATCAGGTAACATAATATTAAATTCGGTAGCTTTTTTCAGCAGAATAGCGACTCGCATTTCAAATTCAGGAGGTTCTACTGCAATAGTCAGTCCCCAGCCAAATCTTGATTTTAAGCGGTCTTCTAGCCCATCAACCTCTTTAGGGAAACGATCGCTGGTTAAAATAACCTGCTTGTTACCTTCTAATAAAGTATTAAAAGTATGAAAAAACTCTTCTTGAGACTGGTCTTTATTAGCAAAAAATTGAATATCATCAATTAACAAGGCATCTAAAGAGCGATAAAAGCGTTTAAATTCATCAATTTTATTATGCCTTAAAGCATTAACCATATCTGCTACAAAACGTTCAGAATGCAAGTAAACTACACGAGCATTTGGGTTCTTTTGAATTAAAGCATTGCCAATAGCATGTATAATGTGCGTTTTACCTAAACCCACTCCTCCATAGATAAAAAAGGGGTTATAACTTCCACCAGGATTTTCAGCCACTTGTCTAGCAGCAGCGGCTGCGAGTTGGTTCGCCTTACCTTCCACAAAAGATTCAAAGGTAAAATTCGGGTTAAGATTGTGCTGTATGGTTTTTTTAGATTTGTTTTTAGAATTATCCGCTTTATAGCCAAGCCTAGTGGTTTCACGAACATTAGCAAAAACATTCCCTTGTGTATCTTTAGCTCGCAAAGGCTGTGGAACAGAAGTATCTTCAGCTACATTTAGGCTTTCAATAGCATATTCCCCCGCTTCTAAGGTAATAACAGGGGGGTTCACTGGAGAAACTAAGGCGACAGCAGTTTTAATTTTATCTAACAGTTTTCGGTTAACCCAGTCAAGAATGAAGCCAGAAGGAGCTATTAAGCGTAAAACGCCAGGCTCTTCAATAGCAATTAAAGGTTGAATCCAGGTAAAAAACTGTTGTTCATTAAGGTTAACTTGCAGTTGTTTTTGAACTTGTGACCATAATATTGTTGCCAACTACTGCTCCTTATTTATATTAAAGTATTTTTTAACTCAGACGGGGATTATAGCTGTGAATAACTTTAATTAACACCCTTTCCCTGTGGATAACTCTTCGGTAAACCTTGTGGATAACTCTAGGTATTTACTTTGTATTTCTTTGATTTTAAAAGAGTTTATGTTTATTTTTGCGGTTTATGTTTTTTTTGTAAAAGAGTGTTACTTGGTCGTCAGGGTTAGGTGAAGCGGTTTATCCAGTTGTTAAAACTAGTAAAATCCATTGCTCCAGCTTGCCTAGTTATTTCTTGTCCGTTTTTAAATATAGCTAAGGTTGGAATAGAGCGAATATTAAATTGGCTGGCAATATTTTGTTCATTTTCGGTATTAATTTTAATAAATTTAGCTTTAGGCTCTAGTGTTTTTGCGGCCTCGCTAAAGATTGGGGCAAAAGATTTACAGGGGCCGCACCAAGGAGCCCAAAAATCAACAACTAATGGCTGGTCAGTTTTTTGCATAGCCCGTAAAAATTGTACTCCCGTCATCTCAATCGGCTTACCAGTAAACACAGGTTTCTGGCACTTTCCACATTTTGGGTTGGCAGATAGCTTTTTATCAGCAATTCGGTTTAGTCCACTGCAATGAGGGCACATGGTAATCATTATTATTCTCCGTGTTCTGTTTTTTAGCAGGGATAGGGACACCACCCCTGGCGATTTTTAAGGTTGGCAGGCAATTTTAAGGGTTAAATGCCTTGTTAAAAGGTCATTCTTTATCTTGGTTCATCGCATAATAGTTTGATTGTGCTTGCAAGCTACTGGCATACGTCGTTCCATTACTTAACTCAGAATTTGTAACATTAGAGTTTTCAACTGAATTACGGCTGTTAACGGTTTGATTTACTGCTAAATCAGCGTAGTCGGAATTAACCCCAGAAGATTTTTCAGCAAGCGTTACCGTGGTGTTGCCAGCCGAAGAGGACGAAGCTGTTGTCTTGTCTTGTATTTTTGGGTCTTTAGC
>CAZZKU010000075.1:0-5528 GCA_964654635.1 uncultured Piscirickettsiaceae bacterium
GTTTGTTTTTATCTTCTTCGTTTTCTTCTTTTTTATTTTCGGTTTTTTCTTGCTTAGCCTTTTTCTCTGCTTGACGTTTTTTATATTCACGGTCTAGTTCACCAAATTCTGAATCAATGTTGTCAAATTCGGCGTCCCAGTCTTTGTCATCATTTACTTGGTCGGCGTAGCGATTGTCATATTCAATTGTTTCATCAAATTGTTCGTCATAGTCTATGTCGTCATCAATGTCGCCGTCATCTAGGCTATTCATTCGTTCATTGAAATTATCATCGGCGGTTTTTTTTGCTTCGGCATCGGCATCTTCTTCACGTTGTTCTGGTGTTTTACGGCATTTTTTGACGAATGCTCCGACAATGATCCCTGCTTCATAGAGTATCCACATTGGGATGGCAAGCAGGGTTTGTGAAATAATGTCTGGCGGAGTGAGTAGCATGCCGATTACGAAAGCTCCGACTACAACATAGGGGCGAGCATGGTAGAGTTTTTTGGGCGTTGACATGCCTGTTAAGATTAAAATTACTACGACAACGGGTACTTGGAAGGCTAAACCAAAGGCAAAAAACATTTTGATAACGAAGTCTAAATAAAGTGCGATGTCGGTGGCAATGGTAACGCCTTCGGGCGCACTTTGTGATAGGAAGCCAAAAATTAGCGGGAAGACCACATAAAAGGAAAATAGCCCGCCAGCGTAAAATAAAAATGAGCTGAAAAACATGATTGGACCGATTAGTTGTTTTTCGTGCTTATAAAGTGCAGGGGAGATAAACCGCCAAATTTGAAGTAATAAAAAAGGCATGGCTAGGTAAACGGCTAGCACAAAACTTAATTTAAAGGGGGTTAGAAAGGGCGATGCGACACCGGTTGCTATCATGCTTGTCCCTTCGGGTAGGAAGCGAGACAGCGGTTCAGATATATAGATGTAAAGCTCGTTGGCAAAAGGGAACAAGATGATAAATAACACAATAATCGCTAGGATTGCTTTGGTTAGCAAGTTGCGTAGCTCAAGCAAATGTTGGACTAGGGACATTTCCGCCGTATTTTTTTTGTTGGGTGGGATTGCGTTATTGCTCATTTTTGTTGTTATCAGGGTTGTTTTTAGAGGTTGGTTTTTCTGTTTGCTTTGGCTTGATGTCAGTTAAGCTTGCCTCTTTGTTACTTGAGTTATTATCTACTGAAGTTGCAAGGCTGATCTTTTTTTCAGGAATAACTGGTTGGTCTGGGGCTTTATTGAATTGGCTATCAGCCACTTGCTCGCCTTCTTGATTACCAAAGCTGGGGCGGTTAAGTTCTTCATCAACTCCCCATTCTTTATGCATGCTTTGCATATCTTCTTGTAAGCTGGAAGATATTTCTTGTAACTGCTTTTTTTCTTCTTCTATATTCATGGAGTCTTTGACTTCTTTGATAACAGAGGAGATTTCAGAGTCTTCTTTCATGCTGTTCATGAAACGTTTGGCTTTGCCACTAAACTGCCCTATTTTTCGGGCAACCTCTGGCATACGGGCAGGGCCTATTACCATTAGAGCAATGATTAAAATAATCAGTATTTCAAGATAGCCTATATCAAACATAACATAAACGTTTTATTTAACGTTGTCTTTGCTTTCTGGCTTTACTTCTTCTTCGTTGCTAGCGGTTGTTTTTTCTGCTTTTACGTCAAAAACGTTGTCAGTTTCTTTGCTTTCTAGCTTGGAGTCAGTTTTGTCATCTTTCTTTTCTTCTTCGGTAACTGCTTTTTTAAAACTTTTGATTGCGCCACCTAGGTCAGAACCAATATTTTTTAGTCTTTTTGCACCAAAAAGTACCAGTACGATTGCTAAGATAATAAGTAGTTGCCAAATGCTAATACCCATTTGTGTTTCTCCAAGTTTTATATAAGTTGTTTGGTTCTTAGTTAGAACCTAAATTTGACCGCCAATAATAGCAGAATCGCTAACAATTTGTTTAGAAAATGTTTTTATGACTGGATAGAATCACTCATTAGGTGGATGTGAATGTGAAAAATTTCTTGCCCTTCGCATTTTCCAGTATGAATAAGGGTTTTAAATCCTGCTAGCTTTTGTGTTTTTGCTAGTTGTGGTAATAACATGGTCATGTGTCCCATGAGTTCTTTGTCTTCTGGTGCTAGGTCGAACAAGGTGGCAATAGGTTTTTTGGGGATAATGAGTAGGTGAACTTTGGCACGAGGGTTGATGTCTTTGATGACAATGCACTTTTCGTCTTCGTGCAAGATATCCGCTGGTATTTCTCGGTTGATAATTTTGGTGAAAATAGAGGGTTCATTGTCCATTACGACTTTCCTTGGTTGGGTTTTTCTAGGTTAGGGTTTTCTCTGTTTGCTTTTTCTACGTGTCCTGATAGACCAAACCTTTTGGCTAGTTCAGCGGTCACGTCTTGGCTGGTTAGCCCTTGTTGAGCTAGTAAAATCATGGTGTGAAACCATAGGTCGGCTACTTCATAAACTAGGTGTTGCTTGTCGCCATTGTGTTCGATGTCTTTGGCTGCCATGATGGTTTCGGTGGCTTCTTCGCTGATTTTTTTAAGGATTTTTTCTAATCCTTTGTCATAAAGGCTGGCAACATACGATGCTTCTGCACTTTCTGATTTTCTGGCTTCTAAAACTTGGTCTATTTCTGTTAGTATGTTTTTGGGTTGCATGGTTTAGAGTCTCACTTCAATTCCGCTATTGTGCATCGCTTGTTTGGCTTCTTGAATGGTGTGTTGTCCGAAATGGAAGATGCTGGCAGCCAATACAGCTTCGGCATGTCCTTCGGTTATGCCTTCAACTAGGTGCGATAATTCGCCGACTCCGCCTGATGCTATGACTGGGATTTTAACACTATCGGCGATGGCTCGTGTTAGTTCTAGGTCAAAGCCTATTTTGGTGCCGTCTCTGTCCATGCTAGTTAGTAGGATTTCTCCTGCTCCTAGGCGTTCCATTTTGTTTGCCCATTCAACGGCATCTATGCCCGTTTCTTTGCGTCCGCCGTGGGTAAAAATTTCCCATTTATTTGGTTCATTTTTTAGGCTTGTTTTTTTTGCATCAATGGCAACTACAATACATTGTGAACCAAAGGCTTGGCAGGCTTCTTGTACAAAAGCGGGGTTAAATATAGCGGCGGAGTTAATTGCTACCTTGTCTGCCCCTGCGTTTAACATGTTACGAACATCGTCTAGGCTACGAATTCCACCACCAACGGTTAGTGGAATAAAGACTTGGCTTGCGACTTCTTCTACCATGTGAATGGTGGTTTCTCGGTTGTCGGCGGTGGCAGTGATGTCTAAAAAGGTAATTTCATCTGCACCTTGTTCGTCGTATCGTTTGGCAACTTCTACCGGGTTGCCTGCGTCGCGTATGTCAATAAACTGTACGCCTTTTACAACTCGACCGTTGTCTACGTCTAGGCAGGGGATAATTCTTTTTGCTAGTGACATGTTATTTATCTGCCAAGTTATCGGACAGAGTTTGTCCTTCTTTGAAGTCTAAAGTGCCTTCATAAATGGCTCTGCCAGTAATGGCTCCTATTACGCCATCGGTTTCTATGCTTGCTAGTTTGGTTATGTCGTCTAGGTTGGTTATTCCACCAGAGGCGATAATCGGAATGCTTAGTGCTTTTGCCAGTTCTTGGGTGGCTTCTATATTAACGCCTTGCATCATACCGTCACGCCCTATGTCAGTATAGATAATGGCAGTTACGCCATCATTTTCAAAGCGTTTGGCAAGTTCTATTACGTTATGGTTGGTAACTTCTGCCCAGCCATTAATGGCAACCATGCCTTCTTTGGCATCAAGCCCTACCATTATTTTTCCTGGAAAGGCTTTACAGGCTTCGGCAACAAATTCTGGATCGTGTACTGCTTTTGTTCCAATAATGCAGTAGCTAACGCCTGCATCAATGTAGGATTTAATGGTTGCTAGGTCGCGAATTCCACCGCCGATTTGTATCGGTAGGTTGGGAAAGGCTTTGCGGACTTGTAGTACCGCTTCTCTGTTTACAGGTTTGCCTTCAAAAGCACCGTTTAAGTCAACCATGTGTAGTCGCCTTGCACCTTGGTCAACCCAGCGTTTTGCCATGGCGACGATGTCGCCAGAAAATACGGTTGCACCTTCCATAATGCCTTGGCGTAGTCGTACGCATTCGCCATCTTTTAAATCAATTGCGGGGATTAGTAGCATGGTTTATTTTCCGTCCCAAGTTAGAAAGTTTTTAAAAAGTTGTAATCCTGCATCGGCACTTTTTTCTGGATGTGCTTGAATGGCAAATAGATTTTTGTTGGCAATGGCTGAGGTAAATTTCTGCCCGTGTGTGCTGGTACCACAAATTATATTATTGTCTTCTGGCTTAACGACATAGCTGTGGACAAAGTAAAAACGTGTGTTTTGTGGAATTTTATGCCACATTGGGTGGTCGTTGCTTTGCTTGATTTCATTCCAGCCCATGTGTGGTAGTTTTAAGTTGGCGTGCTGGCTTAGGTCAAGTTTGCTAACTTTGCCTTTTTTAAAACCAAGGCATTCGACTCCTTGATTTTCACTGCTACTTTCCATTAAAACTTGCAATCCCATGCAAATGCCTAAAAAAGGTTTTTCAACAATCGCGTCTTGCAAGGCGTGAATCATGCCAGTGTTATTTAGTGCTTGCATGCAGGATTTGGCTGCTCCTTGTCCAGGAAAAATAACCGCATCTGCCGAGCGAATGTCTTCTGGGTTGCTGGAGATGATTATTTTGGTATTGCACCCTGCAACATGTTCTGCGGCTTTAGATACTGAGCGCAGGTTTCCCATGCCGTAGTCAACTACGGTTACTAGCTTAGTCATGTTTTATGTCCATGGTTTATGTTCATGGCTTATAACGCACCTTTTGTTGAAGGTAGTTGGTCTGCCATTCTTTCATCGGTTGAGAGTGCTATGCGCAAAGCTCTGCCAAAGGCTTTGAATATCGTTTCTACCTGGTGGTGAGAGTTGTGACCCCTTAAACAGTCAATGTGCAACGTGGCTTGGGCGTGGTTTACAAAGCCTTGGAAAAACTCGGAGACCAGTTCGGTTTCAAAGTTGCCGATGCTTTCTCTGGTAAAGTCGGCATTAAAAACAAGTCCTGGTCGTCCTGAAAGGTCAATAACCACTCTTGATAAGGCTTCATCTAACGGCACGTAGGCGTGTCCGTAGCGGGTAATGCCTTTTTTATCTCCAACCGCTCCTTTTATTGCCATGCCTAATGAAATGCCAATGTCTTCTACGGTGTGGTGGTCATCAATGTGGTTGTCACCTTCTGCTTCAATGGTTAAATCAATTAAGCCGTGACGGCTTATTTGTTCAAGCATGTGTTCGAGAAAAGGCACGCCGGTGTTAAAGCTTGCTTTTCCTGAGCCGTCTAAGTTGACTGAAACTTTGATTTTGGTTTCTAATGTATTACGTTCAATGGATGCTTGACGCATGTTTTTGTTCCCACGTTTATTAATAAGTAATAAAGCAGGGCATAGTATAAAGGTTTTTTAAAAGTCGATAAAGTCTTCTTCCGTTTCTTGAT